>CAYMWT010000068.1:0-10035 GCA_964394055.1 uncultured Oscillospiraceae bacterium | reverse complement strand
CGTTCGCCGTCAGCTGAACTTCATCAGCGCCCAGACCGTGGACACGGTGCTGGAGGCGGCCCTGAATCACCGGGCGGAGGTGGATCCCACCATTCTGGGAGACATTCCCGTTTCCCAGAAGATCCGCAAGCCGGAGCTGAGACAGTAAGGGGCGTGGAGACCGATGAATTTTCAGAATGTGGAATTTCTCATTTCCGCCGCCGCACCCAGGGATTTCCCCAAAAACCGTCTGCCGGAAATCGCCTTCGCCGGAAAGTCCAACGTGGGGAAATCCTCGGTGATCAACCGGCTTTTGCAGCGGAAGAACTTTGCCCGGGTGGGAGACAAGCCGGGGAAAACCATCCATGTGAATTACTTCCTCCTGGATGGGAGGTGCTATCTGGTTGACCTGCCCGGCTATGGCTTTGCCAAGGTCTCCCAGGGAGAAAAGGATCGCTGGGGACGGCTGATGGAGGATTACTTCGCCGCCAACCGGATCGATCTGGGGGTGCTGATCGTGGACTATCGGCATCCGCCTACCAACAACGACATCACCATGGCAAACTGGTTCCTGGAAAGCGGCTGTCCCTTTGTGGTGGTTGCCAACAAAATGGACAAGCTGAAAAAAAGTGAGCTGGAGCCAAACCTGAAAACCATTCGGGAGGATTTAAGCCTGCCGGACAGCTGCCCCATCATCCCGTTTTCCGCGGAAAAGGGGGATGGCAGGGAAGCCCTGGTGAGGCACATTCTGGCCGCGGTGAAGGAATAAAAAGGGCGGGAGACTGCCCCGGAGAAAATTGCGCGGCGTGGGCTGCGCAATTTTTTTGTGGGACGGCCTCATGCCCTCCCCTCTGGGGAGGGTGGCCGAGCGTAAGCGAGGTCGGGTGAGGTGGTGAAAGCTTGAAACTGGGTGAAAACCTGCATCACCTCATCCGTCATCCCTTCGGGCTGCCACCTTCCCCAGAGGGGAAGGCATGGCGCTCCTCCAAATTTTTCAAATCCCCGCAACAAAATCTCCCCTTCAATCGTATCCCATACAGGAAAGGAGCTGAGGACATGCGAAAAAAACGTGACATCCTAGCCATCTACGACCGCCAGGTGGATACGGTCTACCGGGTCTGCTATTCCTTTATGAAAAACAAGGCCGAGGCAGAGGATCTGACCCAGGAGACCTTTTTAAAGCTCATGACCTGCGACCAGGAATTCCAGAACCAGCGCCACGAAAAGGCCTGGCTCATTGTCACCGCCTCCAACCTGTGTAAGGACAGCCTGAAAAAATGGTGGCGCAAAAATGAGGACATAGAGGATTACCAGAATCTGGCACAGGAGAATGTCACCCTGGACAATCCCGTTCTGGAAGCCATTTTACAGCTGCCCCAGGACTACAAGGCCGCGGTCTACATGTACTATTACGAGGGCTACACCACGGCGGAGATCGCAAGCCAGGAGGGCTGCGCGGAAAGCACCGTGCGAAGCCGCCTGTTCCGGGCCAGAAACATGCTGCAAACCATGCTGGGAGGTGTGAAAAAATGAAAAATACCAGGATCATCCAAGCGTATGACACCGTCAGTCCCACAGACGCCCAGAAACAGAACATGCGCTCCGCCCTGGAAGGAAAGCTCAGAGACGCTGAAAAGCCTCGGGATTTCTCCCTGGACTTCACCATCCCGGAGACGCCGAAGCCCGCTGAAAATACCCGCAAGCCAAACTACCAGTCCGTGAAGTCCGCCAAGCCCAGAAGAAGCCTGTTCCCGATCCTTGCCGCGGTGCTGGCTGTGGCGGTGGCCGGAGGGCTGTTCCTGGGGGTGATGAACGGGAAGCTGGAAAATTCTCCCAGCTATGCCCCGCCAACCACGGCCCAGACGGTTCCCGTTCCGGAGGAGACACAGGCGGGGGCTTTGCCGGAAGGGTACCAGGAGATCGTGGATACCTATGGGAAGGCCGTTGAAGAAGGTTGGGATGCCACGAAATGCATGGAGCTTGGAATCTGCTATATGGTGAAGGACATTGACCGGCTGGATGACTTGGGATATGCCCTGTGTGATCTGGATGAAGACGGCTCGGAAGAGCTGATCATCACCGACGGGGAACTGATTTATGATCTGTATACACTGAACTCCCGGGGAGAGACCCTGGAGCTGGCCCAAAGCATAGAGCGGGACAGATTCTACCTCAGCAAAGCCAACATCATCGCAGAGGTAGCTTCCAGCGGCGCTTCGTCTTCCGCTTACTATTTCGCGAAATTAAACGAAACCCAGCTGAAGCTGGTAGACGCGGTGATCTACAGTGCGGGATATGACCCGGAGAATCCATGGTTCCGGGGAGAGAGCCAGGTACCCATCACAGAGGAGGAAGCAAACGCCATTCTTGACACCTATCCCCATCTGTATATTCCCCATACCACCCTGTCCGGCCAGCCACAGAAGCAGTCTGAGGACACCGGCCTCCCCGCTGCCTACCAGGAGATTGTGGACACCTATGTGACAGCCGTTGAAGAGGACTGGAACCCGGCCCAGTGCAGCGAGGCGAATATCAGCATCCTTACCGCTGAGGTTACCAGTCCGGACGATGTGGGCTATACCCTGGTGGATGTGGATGAAGACGGCTCCCAGGAGCTGCTGATGACCGACGGAGACCTGATATACGACATGTTCTCCCTGTCTCCGGAAGGGGAGGCGATCCTCTGGGTCACCAGCATGGATCGGATCCAGTACCGGCTGTGCCTGGATAATCTGATCTCCTGCGTGGGCTCCAGCAGCGCCGCCAGATCCTATTACACCTACTACCGCTTCTCCAACAATACCCTGGATAAAATCATTGAGGTGACCTACGACGGAGAACGGGATCGGGAGAACCCCTGGTTCCTGGGGGATCAGATGCAGCCCCTCACCAGTCTGGAAGCAAACAAAATCGTCAGCGAGGATCACCCATACAGGTATCTTCCCTATACCACCCTGTCCGGTACGCCGCCAATGCCGGAGGAGGTGCCGGATGCCCAGACCTTGGAGCGCTACGCCCAGGCCCTGTCTCCGCTGATGGGAGGAGATATCCGGACAATGTTCCAGCTGTTCTGCTTCTACGACTACGACAGGGACGGGGAGCTGGAGCTGCTCCTTGGCAACGGACAATCCATATACCAGATACTGGAAGAAACAAGGCCGGGAGTGGTGGGCATTGCTCCGTTCTATGTCAGTCAATCCGGGGCCGTCTACCTCTGCGAGAATGATATCATGGAATATATCGGCTATAACCAGGGCTATGCCCACTTTACCTACATGGAGCGGGGAAGTGGGGAGAAGGTAGCCTATGTCTTCACCGATGATGAAAACTGGTACACCCAGAATGATCTGGGGGAGACCATCACCATTTCGGAAGCGGCTGCCAATACGGTTCGCGGCAGCTACAGGCGTCTGAGCCTGCCCTGGAAGAAAATGGATCAATTCCCGGTGCCCATTCCCGATGGGGATGGGGTTACCCTGTCCCCGCTGTTCGTCAACATCTTCCTGCCCTTTGCCGGGGAGGGAAAGACCATAACGGAGGAGGAGCTGGAACATGAGCTGGCAAACCTTGGCATGGGCCTGGAAACCGGCGAGGGCACATATTATGTGGAGGATATCAGCAGGGCCGGCGCTTATCTGTCCACCCCCATGGGCGATATCAGCTCCATGACCTACACCATTTCAGGCGACTTTGGCCGGTTCGTCCGGGCGACAATCGAGGAGGACGGGATTCACTACTACCTGGGGGCCTATCTCCATGAATATCCGGCGGAGAGCGTGGAGGCGCTTCAGCAGCTGATCCAGGCGGACAATGACACCATTTCCCTCTGGCGCACGGCGGAAAGCTATGCCATGGAATACTTTGGAGCCCTGGCCCAGCAGGAGCGGGAGGCCATGTCCAAGGAGCAGGGCAGGGAAATCTATCCCGTGGACTATTCCTACAACATCCAGGCCATCACCGGCCTGAACATCTGGAAGGAGCAATTCGCCAAAAACGGCAGCGTGGAAATCGATATCGCCGCCTATGTGGACAGCCCCGATTCCTTTACCTGGCTCACCATGAAATGCGAGCAGGTGGACGGGGCATGGCAGGTGACGGATGCCTGGCTTCAAAAGTAATGACCATTGCATTTTCTTCCCACATCTGATATAGTATATAAAACGAAAGCGGAGGGAAGATTATGGGCCTTACAGGAAAGAAACTCTATTGCCGCAGCTTTCAGGCTGCCATGAAGCTGGGAAACTACGCCATCAAATATCCCACCCCGGAGGTGCTGGAAGGCCCGGGCCAGGTGGATCGCCTGGGGGCCTTCCTGAAGGAAAAGAACCTGAACGACATCCTCATTGTCACCGGGGAGGGAATGCGCCGCCGGGGCCAGGTGCAGCCCCTTCTGGATGGGCTGGAAGAAAATGGCATCCGCTATGTGCTCCAGTGCTATACCACCCCAGACCCCACCAGCGACGACGTGGAGGCAGGCTACGAGACCTACCGCACCCAGGACTGCAAGGCCATTGTGGCCCTGGGCGGCGGCTCCCGGATCGACTGCGCCAAGGCCATCGCCGCCAAGGCCGTCCATCCAAAGAAAACCGTGGCCCAGCTTCAGGGGGTACTGAAGGTGCACCGCAGAGTTCCTACCCTGATCGCCATTCCCACCACAGCCGGGGCCGGTTCCGAGACCACGGTAGCGGCGGTGATCACCGATTCCGCAACCCATCGGAAGGCCGCCATCAACGACCCCTTCCTGGTTCCCAAATACGCAGTCCTGGATCCCACCCTGACCCTGACCCTGTCACCCTACATGACGGCCATCACGGGGCTGGACGCCATGGCCCACGCGGTGGAGGCCTATACCAACCACACCTACAACACAGGCTGGGAGGATCACATGGCCAAGATGGCGGTGCTGCTGATCTATCGCAATCTGCTGACGGTCTGTAACGACGGAACCGACCTGAAGGCCAGACAGAACATGCAGCTGGCGGCCCTGTACGCTGGCCGGGCCTTTACAAGGGGCTGTGTGGGCTATGTCCACGCCCTGGGCCACGCTCTGGGCGGGCTGTATGGAGTGCCCCATGGGCTGGCCATGGCGGTGCTGCTGCCGGAGGTGCTGGATGCCTACGGGGAGGCGGTTTATAAGCCCCTGGCAGTCCTGGCCGAACTGTGCGACATGCCCGGAATTTCGGACAAGGATATGACCTCCAGCTTTATCCACTGGATCCGCTCGGTGAATGAGGACATGAATCTGACCCTTCCAGCCGGTACCATCCGGGAGGAGGACATAGACAAGATCATCACCTGGGCAGACCGGGAGGCCAATCCCCTGTATCCCGTGCCGGTGATCTGGGGGAGAGAGGAGTTCCGGAGGGTGATTGAGCGGGTGAGGGGATAGGCCTCTCAGTCATGGTGCTTTGAAAGCCCTCTCAATGTTTGCCCTCTCAGTCATGGCGCTTTGGCGCCATGACAGCTCCCCCGGAGGGGGAGCCAAGTGGGTTTCCCCTTTTTCTGACCACTCTAAAAATTTAAACCACGCTCTTGGCTCCCCCTTTGGGGGTAAGCGAAGCGCAGTCGCGGTAGTGAATGACAGTCCGGTGGACTGTCAGAGCCGCGACCGGGTTTGCCGCAGCAAACTGGCACGGCGTAAGCCGTGACTGAGAGGGCCAGTGCGCACACTGGGGCGGAGAGGGCCATGAGAGTGCTACAATACCTGCGAGCATAAAAGGGCCTGCCAGCTTGGCAGACCCCTTTTTATTTATCAGCTCAAAGGAAATTCCTTCACGCTCTTCCAGTCAATGGCCACCGGGGTATAGGAATCCACGATCTCCTGCATCCGCGCCTCGGAGACGGGCGTCCCATAGCTGTCGGAATTCACATCATACTCCACCCAGCTTTCCTCGTGGACGCTGTACTCCACACGCTCCAGGGGCTTCATGAAATCTCCCTGACCCAGCTGGTAGTACCAGTGATAAATGGCCCCATCCAGGTAGATTTCCTCCCACAGCACGTTTCCTTCACACAGGGTTCCGTTCCGGGACATGGCCACACAGGCGGTCTTGCCGTCAAGGATCGACCAGATGGCAAAGATCTTTCCCTCCCGGCCAAGGATCAGATCCTCTTCTTCGTCTCCCGTGGCGTCCAGCAGGGCGTAGTCCGCCGTGTCCAGGAAATTTTTGTAGGAATCGGACTTGTAGGTCAGGAAATAGTCCCCATGGTTCTCCATCCGCTCGATCAGGGCAGGGAAGCTGTCCAGGCACTCGTTCTCCTCATACACCCGCTTCCGCTCAGCCACCACCTCCGGCGGCTCGGTTTCGTCCGCTACCGCCCGGTATTTTTCGTCCAGCTCTGCTTGCAGCTGGGAGAAGTTGGAAATCTCCTCGGGCTTTGGAGTGTAGACCAGGCTGTCCGCGATCCGCTCCATGTCCCGGTGGGTCATCACATCCGCCGGGTTCAGCCAGTCCGGGCCGACGTTGCGCACCGTAACCGAGATAAAGGCGTCCCCACGGTCATAGAGGATGTAGGAATCGCCCTCCGCGTCCATGACCATCAGCACGGTTTCCCCGGTGGGCAGGGTGTGGTTCCACTCCTGGACGGCCTCCTCGTTTTGGATGGTGAGCCGGGAATTCCGGGCGAAATAGCCGCTGTCCAGGTAGACGTAGTTCAGCCAGAAGCTTAAGCTTTCCCCGGAATCCGCCTCCTTCAGAAGCATATTGGGATAGCAGGCGAAGAAATTGCCGCAGGCATAGAAGTGACCGCCGTCCAGCTCTCCCTCCAGTGCCCCATCCGGCTTCACCAGGGTATCCACCCCCATAAGCTCCCGGAACAGGTCGGCGTCCTGGTTCTGGATGATCACAGCCTCGCCGGTTCTCCCAAGGCCGTAGGTCTTGCAGATTTCCTCCTCCTTGGCTAGCAGGGCCTGGTCGTATTCCGACGTGTCCCCGCTGTCCCAGGCGGCCTTCTGCCTGGCCCCGTCCGGGTCATATTCCTGGAGGAAGGCCTCCCAGTCCAGCAGGGCCTGCCGGGTTTTGCTGTTTTCTCCTGCCAGAAGATAGGTGCCCCGAAGCTTTTGCGTGGGCAGTACCTTGGTGCCGTCCTCCTGGTACCGGGTTTTGCTGACATACGGTTCCTGAGAGAGGCGGAGCTTGTCCAGGCGCAGCAGCACCACAGCGGTGCAGCCTACCAGGAACACCATCAGAGCGATGACCGCCGCAATGAGCACAGGCCGTTTGGAAATCCCCTTCCGGGCCGCCGTCAGCTCTGCCCGCTCCTCCTCTGGGAATGTGCCCAGTTCCGCGTTTTCCACCAGATCGGAGCCGATGTAGCTCAGCCCCTTCAAAAGATCCTTTCCCTTCATACCTTGATACCCTCCTTACTCAGGTATGTGCTGAGCTTGTTTTTCGTCCTGCTCAGCCGCATTTGTACGGCGCTTTCGCTGAGCCCAAACCGGACGGCGATTTCTCCGATGGTGTCCGCGTACCAGTACCGCCGAAGGAAAATCATCTGATTCCCCGGGGTCAGTGTCCGCAGAAATCCGTCCAGCAGCCGCCCCAGCTCCCGGGCTTCCAGCTCCTGCTCCCGCCGGGTGTCGGGGATGCAGGCTTCCATTTCCTGGGTCAGGGCCACCACCTCGGCCTTACGCTTGGCGGCGTTCTTCCAGTTCAGCCTGTCCAGGGACAGGTTCCGGCAAATTTTCGCCAGATACCCGAAGAAATGGGTGGGTCTCTGGGGCGGGATGGCGTTCCAGGCCCGGAGATAGGTGTCGCTGACGCACTCCTGGGCGTCCTGGTCATTTTTTACGATGCCCAGGGACAGGGTGTGGAGCCGCCGTCCGTAGACCTGATGGGTGCAGCGGATGGCGTCCTCGTTCCGGTCAAAGAACAGAGCGATCAGCTTGTTGTCTTCCATAGGGGTCACCTCACTTTTTTGTTCTTCACCCTGTAAGACTGGGCTTCCGGGGAAAACCTAACGGGTATGGACATGTTTTTTTGAAAAATTTTCATGCGTTTCGCCACGCACCACAATGAATGAAAGCTTTCAATGCATGAAAATTTTTGTGTGCATCTGCATCGGTTGCCCCGCAGGGGCGAGATGCAGGCACTTTAAAAAATTTGTTTACTGTGAATGCGTAGCTTTCACAGTAAAGCTACAGGACGATCATATCCCGGAGGCGGTAGTTTCGCTTTGGATCCTTTCCGATGGTGAAGGCGTTGGTTCCCGCCATTTCGATCAGCCGTCCTCCGGTGGCCTCGTCCAGATTGAGAAGCTGGTCGGGAAGAAACTCGGTGGACACGATGGTTTTCAGGCGGCTGACATACCGGGCGTTGAGGATCTCAAAGGCCAGAGAGATGTCCGCCGCCGTGGGACGGGCCTCTCCGTCGGGGCCTGCCCCGCACTTGAACAGGTCGTCGATGTAGAGGATGGGAGCGGTTTTCAGCTGGTTTACCTTGTCCCACCGGCGATCCGCGTCCAGGGCCAGCCCCTTGATCTCGGCGATCTCCTGCCGCCAGGCGGCGTAGACCACCTGCCTGCCCTGAAGCAGCAGCTCCCGACAGATGGCGGTGCACAGATGGGTCTTGCCGCTGCCGCTCTGGCCGCAGATGAGAAACCACCCTTCCGGATGTTTGGCGTAGTCCCTGGCAGAGGAGAGAAGGGCCTTCTGCCAAGGCTCCCTGGCCTGGAATTTCTCGAAGGTGTAGTTGCGGATCACGTCCTTCAGGCCGCTATCCTCCATTTTCTTCACGCACCGGCGGATGGTCATGCAGTCGCACTCCCGGGTGAACGGGGAGCCGTCCTCTCTGGAAAACCAGATCACGCCCTTGTTTTTGCACTTGGGGCAGTCGGTTCCGGTGAGGTCGCCGGGCCTTTGGTTTTCACAGTCCACCTTCAGCTGGCCGAGGGCCTTGGAATCAAAGGACAGTGCCGATGGGTCCAAGACAGGAAAATTTGTTCTTTTCAGGGTGTCCATGGTTTTTTTCCTCCTTTCGTGCCCAGTTGCGCAGAACGGCTTTCCAGTCGGTGATCCTGTTTTTCCCGGTTTTCCAGCCGTTTCCCGCATAATAATCGTAGAAATATTCCCAGTCTATGGCATAGCCCTGTTTTTCGCAGTATCGCTTTACGTCCTCCCGGGAGGGATGGGTCGTGGTGGTCTTGGGCGGCTTGTCCGCCATACAACCACAATTTGTTTCTGTATCTGACTTTGTATCTGGATTTGGGTTTGGATTTGAATTTGTATTTGTATTTGTATTTGGCATGTTATGCATTGCATCAGATGCAGACGCATCCTCGGTACCCGGTTTCCCATGCCATCGGATCATGGCCGCCCGTTTATTGGATTCCTTTTTGGCTTCATAAGCCTCAGCGTCCAGGTCGATTCTGGGGCGCATGAAGTCAAAGGCGATTGCGCAGGCCCCGTCCAGGTCGGGAAGCTCCCCAAACCGGGCATAGTCCATAATCGCCTCAAACAGAGCGCCCATTTCCTCCCTGGTGAGCCGTTCCAGGCAGGGGAGGATGTCGAAATAGACCATAACCCCAGGTCTGCCGTTTCCATTGCTTGCCATATGTATGCCTCCTTTTCCATGTTGGAGCCATTGTATCACAGAAATCCCGCCAGGGGTAAGTACCCCCCATCCGGCGCGCGGAAAAAGCCCCGGGCTTTGAGCCACGGGACTTGACAACGGGGCAGCGCTGGGGTATAATGAGCATAGAAAAGGGGCGCTGCGGCAAGCGGTTAGCCCTGGTAAGTGCTAGAAGCTATGAAGATCATAGAAACCGTCACTTGGCCGAGTGGCGGTTTCTGCTTGTTACTCTGATCGTCACAGTCCAGTATAGGATGTGAAAGGTCAATGTAATAGGCATGGCCTCACCCCCTTTCGGGTGGTGGGCAAACCGCCGCCGATTGTGCAGCGCCCCTGGCTCCTGTGGGAACCATTACCAGCGTATCACAGATTTCGACAAAAGGCAAGAAAAAAAGATAACTCATCAGCAAAATTTCCGGGAAACGGAAAAAGCAGTTGACATTTCCCCGGATTCCCGGTATAATAAATAAGCCTTAAATGCTAGTGT
>CAYMWT010000067.1:0-10156 GCA_964394055.1 uncultured Oscillospiraceae bacterium | reverse complement strand
AGTGCTGGCCTGCCTTCCCCGAGCAGTTCGGCTTTGAGCCTTGCTATGTAAACTCCCGCTTGGCCTCCCGGGGCATCCCCGTGGCCTGTGAGGTGGACATCTACGGCGCTCTGTCTGAATACATCGGCGCTTGCATTACCGGCGACGCAGTGACCCTGCTGGACATCAACAACTCTGTGCCCAAGTACATCTACGACGAGGACATCGCCGGCAAGTTTAACTACGACATCAAGGACACCTTCATGGGCTTCCACTGCGGAAATACTCCTTCCTGCAAGATGTGCGGCGGCTGCGGCGTCAAGTATCAGCTGATTCAGAACCGTCTGCTGGAAAACGGCGGCACTCCCGACTTTACCCGGGGCACCCTGGAGGGCGATATCGCCGCCGGTGACATCACCTTCTACCGTCTCCAGTGCAACAGTGAAGGGAACCTCCGCTCCTACATCGCCCAGGGCGAGGTTCTGCCTGTGGCTACCCGTTCCTTTGGCGGCATCGGCATATTCGCCATCCCCGAAATGGGCCGGTTCTACCGCCATGTGCTGATTCAGAAGCGGTACCCGCACCATGGTGCCGTGGCCTTCGCCCACTGCGGCAAGGCGCTGTTTGAGGTGTTCAAATACTTCGGCATTGCGGATATTGCCTACAACCAGCCGAAATCCCTGCCTTATCCCACCGAGAATCCCTTCGCCTGATTGAAAAAATATGGGGTGGAGCCTGGCTCCACCCCATGTCTTGTTCCAAGAAATCCATGTTATGCCTTGGTATCCATAAGAGACAGAATGCACTTTTTCATGGCCTCATAGCTTTCCGGGCTGATGTCATGCTCCATTTTGCAGGCGTCAATGGCGGCAACCTCCGGGTCTACTCCCAGATACACCAGCCAGTCGGTGAGCAGCCTGTGGCACTCATAGACCTTTTCCGCGATTTCCTTCCCGGATTCGGTCAGCCGGATGAACCCTTCCTCAGAGATGGAAATATAATCCCGGCCCTTCAGCTTCTTCATGGCAACGCTGACGCTGGGCTTTGAAAAGTTCAGCTCAGAGGCAATGTCTATGGCCCGGACAGAGGGGGATTTCTGGCTCAGGATCAAAATAACCTCCAAATAATCCTCCAGGGATTCTTCGGACTTGTGCGCAATATAACTCATAAATCTGGCTCCTAATTCATTTGTATTCCATTCTAGCATTTCCGGATCCAAAATGCAAGGCTTGCCGCCGTTCTTTGATGAAAGGGAGATAGATGCCAAAGAGCAGCTTCCCATGGACGATGCTTTTTTGGCATAAGCGGGGATAAAAACAAGCATAACTGATACATAACAAACCCCGGAAGATGAGGAACCTTCCGGGGCTTCCGTTGACCTGCAACACGGACGGGCTTGTCCCTGGTTACCTCCTGGTAACCAGGGCACAATTTTGTGCTTACTTTACAGGAAGGATTCAGTAGGGTATAATGGTCACAGAGAGGGAAAACGTTCAGGGAGAGAAAGGAGCAGTCTATGACACAGGAAGAACGCATGGCATTTCTGACAGACTATCTGCGGAAGGAAAGGGAAGAATATCGGCGCATTGCCACGCCGGCCCGGCTGGGAGATCGGCGGCGTTTGCTGAGAAGCCTGGTTAATGTGCGGCCTCCGGCCCCGGTCAGTCAGGAATTCCTGGAGATACAGGATGCTTATTTACAGGAACGGCTCAGGGAAAAAGGGGTTACGGAGATCGAAGGGCTGAAGCCTGTGCAGCCGGGGCTGTATTTGTGGCAGGGTGACATCACCACCCTGGGCTGTGATGCCATTGTGAACGCGGCAAACTCTGGAATGCTGGGCTGCTTCTGCCCCTGCCATGGCTGTATCGACAATGCCATCCACACCTTTGCGGGGGTTCAGCTGCGGCAGGAATGCGCCCGGATCATGGCCCGTCAGGGGCATGAAGAGGCCGTAGGACAGGCGAAGATCACACCGGCCTACAATCTGCCCTGCAAGTACATCCTGCACACGGTAGGCCCCATTGTGCGGGGCCAGCTGACCCGAAGGGAAGAAGAGCAGCTGGCCGAATGTTACCGAGCCTGTCTGGCCCTTGGGGAGGAATATCGGGTGAAGAGCATAGCCTTCTGCTGCCTGTCCACAGGGGAGTTCCACTTCCCCAGGGAGCGAGCGGCGGAAATCGCTGTGGGGACGGTTCAGGAATACCGGCGGCAGACAAACAGTGAAATGAAGGTGATATTCAATGTTTTCCAGGATCAGGACTATGAAATCTACGGAAGAATTCTCGGCGCAGGTTGACAGCCTTCGGAAGGCGCTGGACAAAGCCGACGCCGTGGTCATTGGAGCGGGAGCCGGCTTGTCCGCCTCCGCCGGATTTACATATACCGGAGAGCGGTTTGAACGGTATTTTTCGGATTTTGAAAAAGCATATGGGTTTCATGACATGTATTCCGGGGGCTTCTATCCCTACGATACTCTGGAAGAACATTGGGCCTATTGGAGCCGCTACATTTTTATCAACCGATATCAGAATCCGCCCAGGCCGGTTTACGAAAAGCTGTATGGGCTGGTTCGGGGTAAGAACTACTTTGTGCTGACCACCAATGTGGATCACTGCTTCCAGAAGGCTGGCTTTGACAAGGAACGGCTATTCTACACCCAGGGGGATTACGGTCTGTTCCAGTGCAGCGAGCCATGCCACATGGCGACTTACGACAATGAAACCATCGTTCGCAAAATGGTGGAGGCGCAGGGCTATGAGATCGACGGGGATGGCAGACTGTACCTGCCGGAGGGCGTAACACCGAAACGGATGGTGCCCGGAGACCTGGTTCCCTGCTGCCCCAGATGCGGGAAGCCTATGTCCATGAACCTGCGCGCAGATGACACCTTCGTGGAGGACGAGGGCTGGCATCGGGCATCCCGGCGATATATGGACTTTCTGAGGCAGCATCAAAACGGGAAGGTGCTGTTTCTGGAGGCGGCGGTGGGATACAATACCCCGGGCATCATCAAGTATCCCTTCTGGCGGATGACCGCGCAAAATCAAAACGCAGTGTATGCCTGCCTGAATGATGGAGAGGCGTATGCGCCGGATGAAATCAGGGGAAGATCCATCTGTATCAACGGAGACGTTGGAGAAATTCTGAACAAACTGGTGTGAGAAAATATACAAGGCGCAGACAGTAAATCCACTGCCTGCGCCTTCTAAATTGTCTACAGCAACCTTTGCACCTGCTTGCACACATCCTGCAAATCCGTCACGCCGGATACCACATGGATATCATGGGCCTCGTGATCGAAGCAGCCATGCTTCCGTTCCAGCATCGCGGCAACGGGTGGAGGAAGCTTCCCGTGCATCCGTTGGGCAAACCGCGCCTGAATGGTTTCCAGATCCGCTGTTACCAGAATCCGTAGGGCCTCCCCGGGAAGCAGGGACAGCTGCTCCGGTTCGGAGATTACATAAATCACACAGCCCTGGGTGACTGCTGACGTAAGAAGCTGCCGAAACAGGGCCTTTGCCTCGTCTTCCTGTTTGGACAGCCGCAGATAGTCCTTGCCGGAATATACTGTAGCGTTACATATTGCCTTCAGCCGGGAAGCCAAAGTGGACTTGCCGGTGCAGCTTTCGCCGAAGATGCCAATTACCATGAATTGTCCTCCTTACTTCTGCCTGGCAAATTCCGCCGCTTCCTTCAGCCAGGCCATCAGTTCTTCGTCAATTTCCTCCGGCTGGGAAAGCAGGAGATGATGGGTCCAGCGGTTTGGATAGGGCTCGGTGGCCACGTCGATCCGGGGTGACATGACCCGGTGGGACAGGCCGAAGGTCACCACAATATAGCTTTCCGGACAATCCTTTTTCCGGCGCACCCGGAGAAAGGAGACACAGGCAAACAGATGCTTCTGATAGAAGGAGATCTGGCTTTTCTGCACCTTTATCCGCACTTCTCCGATTTCCGCCTCAATCCGGGCAACCAGGGCTTCATACAGGGGCAGGGCATCCATGTGCCCGTCAAAAAACAGCAGGGTATCCGCATCCATTATGTTCCGTAGGCCTCCTCACACCATTTGGCAATTTCCCCGATCAGGGCAAGGGGCAGGGGCTTGCTGTAGGGAAGCTGGATCGTCCCCTTGCTGGTGGGGTATTCGGTCAGCCTGTCCGAAAAGAAGGCTACAGCCTCCGGGCCGGGATACAGCCCAATGTGCTTCTTTGCGGCCGCAAACTGAATCAGATTCTGTTTCTTCCAGAAGGTGGGCATACTCCAGGAGATTTTCTCCGCCGCGTCAGGCAGGGCTTCCCGGATGGCACCGTAAATCGCTGTCAGATAGGGCTGGGCCTCCTCCGGCTGGGACTGGATGTATTCTTCAATGGTTTTGGGAGCAGTCCCGCAGTAATGGGATTGCTGATTTTTTTGAAACTTCCGTCCGCATTTTGGACATTCCCACATGGTTTTTTCCTCCTTTTTCCGATGATCACAGGGCCTTGACGGTCACGGCTACCTTATCGCCCGGCTGCTTGCCGATGGCCTCCCGGATGTCCTTCCGGATGCCGATGATATAGCAGATGCTTCCGTCCTGATTTTTGACCCCCATATTCACAATGCTGCCGGTATAGGGATACCCGTCAAAGGTGATCTCCGCCCTGATCCGGCCCCTGCCGAACAGCTGCCGCAGATCGTAGGGAAACCGGACGTAAGCGCCGCCCTTTTCGGGCACGGCTTCGATCACCGCTTCAAAGGAAATGAGATTGCTGCTTTCCATACCGCGTCACTCCCGGAGAATTTTTTCCAGGGCCTTGCCCTTGGCCAGCTCGTCAATGAGCTTGTCCAGATATCGAATCTCCTGCATAAGAGGCTCCTGGATGGTTTCCACCCGGATGCCGCAGATGATCCCGGTGATTTTCTTCCGGTTGGGGTTTAACCGGGGAGCGTTGCGGAAGAAGTCTCCATAGGTAGCGGAATCCAGAGCCTGGCGGATTTCTGCCTCACTGTAGCCGGTGAGCCAGGTGATGATCCGGTTTACCTCCTCCGTACTGCGGCCCTTTTTCTCCGCTTTGCTTACCAGAAGGGGATAGACCTTGCCAAAGGGCATTTGATAGACTTTTTCGTTTGTCATAGGGATACCGTCCTTTTTCCACCGGAAGGTGGATTTTCCATATCTCTATTCTAACCCGGAATCCGGGAAAACACAAGAGCGGTTATGTAAGTCCCTTCAAAATCCAGACAGCAGGGCTCAGAACCCACACCATTGCCTTTTTCACCCCGGAAAGGGGAACCGGCTCCAGGGCCTGGTCAGGAAGATACCTTCCGTCCCGGCCAACGGGAAGAGCCTGGGACTGGTATCCGGACTGTACCAGAGCCAGACGGCGGGCAAAGTCCGGGCTGTCAATGGCCAGCATCAGCTCCGTGTCAATGGAGTCGCTGCGGGGATCCAGATTGAAGGAGCCTACCACGGACATGCGGTCGTCGATGAGATAGGACTTGGCGTGGATGGTGTCCGGCCCTTGGTATTCCCACAGGTTTACGCCGGTATTTACAATGGCCCGGCGGCTGCCATGATAGGCGGTGCAGGCCATGGGGTTGGGGGAGACGGCTACGGAGTTGGTCAGGATGGTGGTGTCAATGTCCATTTCTCCCAGATCCTGAACCAGGGCTTTGAGATTCCGGTTCAGAATCACATAGGGGGATTGCAGGGTGACCGACTGCTGGGCGCTGCGGAGAAGCTGGCCCAGGGCATAGCCGGTGGTGGAGGGCTTGGGGCCGATGTTAGTGTCGTTGTGGAGGAAGGTGACTCGGTTCGCCTCACAGGTCCAGTCCGGATAATTGTCCCGGGTATGGTCAAAAAGACTCTCGTTGGCAAGCCGGAACCGGCGGTAGGCTTGTGACAGGGCCTCCCGCTTTTGGATACCTTGTTTTGTTTCTTTGCTGAATGGCTCCCTTACGTCCTTGCCGTTCCAGAGATCATCCATGTAGGCGCGGACGTCAAACAGGACGCTGTCTTCCGTCTCCTCCTCAAAGGCGGTATTGCAGACCAGCACATCCCGGTCGTAGGAGAGCACCTGGGTACAACCCTCCGGGGCAAAGTACTTGTCACCGATGTTCCGGCCGCCCAGAAGGAGCAGACGGTTGTCGATGAGGATGTATTTGTCATGGAGCCTGCCGTTCCAGGTCCAGGGCTTCAGGGGATTGGGCGTGTTGTAGAGCTTCAGGGAGATGTTGGGATGGCTGCCCATGGCCGTGGCATAGTCCCTGTGGCTGGCAGTCAGGCCGCCGAACTGACCGTCTACCAGAATCCGAACCTGGACACCCCGGTCAGCGGCATCCAGGAGGGCACCAAGGAAAAGATCTGTGGACTGCCCCATATGCATGGCGTAGTAGGAAACGTCGATCCGGCTGGTGGCCTCGTCCAGAATGTGGATCCGGGTGTCAAAGCCCTCCTGGGGCGTCTCCACCAGGGCCACCCGATCCACACAGGGTTCGTCTCCATAGAATTGGGAGACGGACAGGGTGTCCGCAAAGGCCTGGGATACAGACCTGGGAATGCAGAAGGGCAGAACCCCGGTGAGGATCACCGCCAACAGCACCAGAGCCAGAACGATCCACAGAGAATGTTTCAGTTTCATGGGGCATCTCCTTCCTGCTTCGCCTCCGCAGGAGACAAAATTCTGATTATACTTCCATTATAGCAGAAGGAAATGGGCCATATCGGGAAAATCGGTGACTTTTTTGTAAAAAAAGGGTGAATAAGCGCAAAAAACAGGCTCTGGCCGATATGGTCAGAGCCTGTTTCGGGTGTTTATCTGAGATACTTTCCGGATTTTCCGGACTTTGGGAAGGGCAGCCCCTTGGGCTTTTCCACCAGCAGGACGATCAGAAGAAATACCAGTCCGCAGCCCAGGGAGAGCTTCCAGCCAAGAGACAGGGCGGCGTTGTGATAGCGGAAGGAAACGGTGTGGCTGCCCTCCGTCAGAGCCACGGCGCACATGCAGTCGCCCACCAGTTGAATCTCCGCCGGGGAACCGTCCACTGTGGCCGTCCAGTTCCCGTTCTGGGGAATGGAAGTGTAGAGCAGACCGTCCCGGTTGCAATGGATGGTGCCGGAAACATAGGTGCTTTGGAACCGGGTCAGGTTCCAGGTGCATTGGTTGAGAAGGTCATAGCCCTCCCAGAACCGGTCATGGTTCAAGATCGCGGCGCAGACGGTCATGGTGCCTTCCTCGCCATCCTTGCAGACGATGCGGACATCGATGGTGTCGCCGGTTTTCACGTCCTGGACTGCCAGCATCTGGGGCAGGCTGATGCTCTCCTGGTACAGCTCCATGCCGTTCACGCTGACATAGAAGGTGTTGCGCTTGGGAAGGTTCAGATGGATGCAGGCAAAGCCGTCCCGATCCGCCTGGAAGCGGTAGGTGATGTCGGAACCGGAGGTGCCGCCGCTGTACTGGCAGTAGCCGCTTCCATTGCTGTCCGAAACCTGGACGCCGTTTCCGGTGATGGTGGTGTTCTCCCCGGAGATCACATGCCATACATCCTCTCCAATTCCGGTGGAGGCGGAGAAAAGGTCATCCTGGAACAGGAAGGCGTTGCCGGAGGAATCGAAGGTCAGGTCGGCAAGATCATTTTCTGCCAGGAAGCCAAGGGGAAGGTAGGCCTGGTTTTCCAGAAGGGTGGTGTCGCCGAAGTGGTTTACATCCCGGAAGAAGGTGCCGGTGCGATCCTTTCCCTCCCGGTCGATCATATACTTTAGCCCCAGATACAGATTGGATACCGGGGAGCTTTCCTCAAAGAGATACCGGTTGTAGGTGTTCTTCGCCCCATAGCCAAGGGCCTTCATGAACTCCGTGACCTTGACGTTGGCGGAGCTGGTGAAGGCGGAGACCCCGTTGTAGCCGTTCAGGGCACCATCGTTGAGGGTCTGGGAATGGGTGGTTTCCGCACGGTAGAAGAGGGTATCCTCCTCCCGCTCCTTCATATAGCGGATGACGGAGGCGGTATAGGTGGTGCCCTTGGGGTAATTGGATACCCCGGTTCCGGTGAAGTACAGGCCAAAGCAGACCAGGTTGCCGATCAGCTCCACGGCCATCACCGTCAGCACCAGCAGCCGGGACAGGCTCCGCTGCCGGGCCACATCCCCGCGGATCTTCACAAGCTCCTCCTGGGTGACCTCCTGAGGAATGACAGGCCGGAAGCTGCCGCAGAGGAAGGAGAGCAGATACAGGGTTAAAAATACCAGATTATACAGAGGATAGAGGGGGATGTCCAGATCCAGGGAGCCAAGAGAGAAGGGAACGGTTTTCCCCAGATCGTTGGAGCAGGCAAGCACCCCCACAGTCAGCACACCGGCGGCAATGAGGTGAGGCCAGCGGAATTTCCGGCGGAGGAGCCAGGCCCGGTACGCCATATACAGCACCACAAAGCTGTACAGGAAGCTGAACCGGTAGGGGATCATGTTGGTGAAGTGGAAGCCGTGCCAGATGTAGTCCAGCTGCCGGATGATGAAGCTGAGATTGAAGAAGAGCAGAAGCGCCACGGCGCAGACCTTGTCCCGGAGCTTCACATCCTTTGCCATGAGGTACAGGAACATCAGGTACACGCTGACGATGCCGCAGTACACGTTGGGCAGGCCCTCCTTGAAGTTTGGCTCAATGGCGCCGCCCATGTTTCCCGCTACCTGTCGCATGGCGTCCAGCAGACCCAACAGGGTGTTCTTATCGGCGATGTTCAGCCGGAAGCCTGTGGGGAATTTGTTGACGCTGGACTGGGTGGTCTGAAGGGCGCTGAGGGCCGGGATGGTGAGAACCGCTGTCATGCCAATGGCAAGGACGGAGAAAAAGCCGATCCGGCACAGGTCGAGCAGGAATTTCTTCCAGCCGCCCCAGCGGCAGATCTGATAGACAAAAAACAGGAGAAAGACGAAGATACATGTGAAAAACCCAACATAATAGTTGGCAAACACGGAGAAAAACAGGCTGAGGGTATAGAGAATGAACTTCCTGTCCCGGAGAAGGGCCACCGTGCCCAGGGCCACCAGAGGCAGCAGGGCGAAGGTATCCAGCCACATGACGTTCCACTGAAAGCCCAGTGCCCAGGCGCACAGGCCGTACAGGCCGCCGAAGAGAACAATGGACAGATCGTTTTTGCCAAACAGCTTTTTCAGAAACAGGGCGAAAAACAGACCCGCGAATCCAAGCTTGATGGGTACCAGCAGGGAGAAGTATTCCAGCAGCCATCCTTCCGGAACCAGGACGCTGAGCAGGTTCATGGGAGAGGCCAGATAGTAGGCGATCAGCCCCAGGTAGTCCATGCCCATGCCTACGCTCCAGGTGTAGATCAGCCCGGAGCCGCTGCGCAGTGCCTGACGATAGGCGACAAAAAAGGGATAATACTGATGGTACATATCGGAATACAGCATGGAGTATTTCCCGAAGGGCTCGTACTGGCTGATCAGCATGACAAACAGCATCCCCACACAGGGCAGGGCAAAGGCCAGGGCAAGGAAATTCCAGCGTGCGGGTTTTTTCAGGGACAGTTTCATAGGCGACATCCATTCTTGACACATAAAGTATTTTCTATTTTACCACCTTTTCCCGGGAAGGTAAAGGCCGGGCCTGGTTTTTTTCCCGGAAAACAAGTTAAGATTTCTTTAACGGCCTCCCGGAAACAGACAGCGCCCCCGCTGAATTCAGCGGGGGCGGTAAATGACGTTATGCGTTCTTCTGGGGATCCGGCTTCTGCGTGTTTCTCCTCCGGCGGCGGCGACGGGGACGGGAATACTCCTCGGGGTCGGCCTTTTCCGCCCGGCGGGCGTAGACCTGGGCGGCCTCGGAGGTGGCCTCATAGGTCAGACGACTGACCCGGATCTTTCCGTCGGGCTGGTCGGACAGCCGAATCCGGATCAGGAACTTTCCATGCTCCGGGCAGGTGGCCAGATCCATGTACCGGTGCCCGGGCTGGGCAAACCAGCGGGAGCCAAGCATCCGTCCGTCACAGACAGGACAGCGGTTTTCCTCCCCGGACATGGCGCTGAGGGCGGCGCGCTTATCGGGATAGTCGTGGAATACCTTTCTGGCAACGCAGCCGGGAAGCTCAGCCCCGTGAAAGCCGTTTTCGTGGCTTTTCAGGGCTTCGTCATATTCCTCCGCACCCTGCTTCAGATTCAGCTGGGCGCAGATCAGGGCGG
>CAYMWT010000066.1:0-10264 GCA_964394055.1 uncultured Oscillospiraceae bacterium | reverse complement strand
ATGCCACCCAGACCATGGTCATCAACCTGGGCAACGGCACCAGCCAGGTGCAGGTTGTTTCCTGGTACGACAACGAGAACTCCTACGTTTCTCAGATGTGCCGCACCATCAAGCACTTCGCCACTCTGCTGTAATTCAGGCGTACAAGCTTATAAAAATACCGGCTCATCTGAGCCGGTATTTTTTATCGCAACTTTCGGTTAAAACCGGTAATTCGCTTCCAGCAGACGGGTCAGGGCCTCGTTGGCCTCCTCGTCGGAAAACAGCCCCGTGAACCGTTTGTCTACCGCCAGCGCTTCCAGACTCAGCTCCAGCCGTCCCGCTGCCTGCAAGCCGCGGAAGCCGTCGCTGAGACGGCGTCCCGTCAGGCACCGATGGGCGGTTTTCATGGCCTCCTCCCGGGGTACCGGACGCATCCGGATCCCCAGAGCCGACGCCTGTTCCCGGGCCGATGCCCAGGCCTCAATGAATTTTTCTTCCATATGCCATTCCTTTCAAATTGCCGCGAACACATACCGATACACGGGAATCAGCAGCCTTGATTTTCCCTTCAGATCGGCCTTTCCCTGAGTCAGCCACCGGTCAAAGGATTCCAGCTCCTCTCCGGTGATGGTGTGCTGGCTGAACCTGGCCTTCAGGGCCAGTTTTTTCAGGTCTGCCGGAGGCTTTAGACGCAGCAGACGGGAAAGCCGCTCCGTCTCCCGCCATCGGCGCAGAGCCATCCGGTTGGGGCTTCCCCGGTGCTGATCCCATCGCCGCAGAGCAATGCGCAGCCGGTATTGCCCTTCCAGGGCCGCCCCGCACAGAGCCAGGGTCAAAAGCCCCACAGCCAGCCGTTTGGCCCAGACAGGCATAGTCCACCGCACCTCCGGCTGGGGGAGGCTTTCCTCCGGCGGTTCCTCCGGGGAGGTCGGCGTCTCAGGCTGGGTGGGATCCGGGGATTGGGTGGGGACCGTCTCCGGTTGGGTCGTCTCTGTGGGCGGGGAGGTGCTTTCCTCCGGTTCCGGGGTCTCCGTCGGATTTCCCGGCTGACCCTCTCCGGGGGTGGCCTCCACGATCAGCCAGGCCTTCAGCCCCGGCTCGTAATATTCTGCCCAGGCATGGGCATTTTCTCCCGTGGCGGTTACCGTCTGTCCCGATTCCGCCTGTACCATATAGCCGCTGACATATCTGGCTTCCAGCCCTGCCGCCCGGAGCAGTACCGTAGCTGCCGTGGCGAAGTGGACGCAGTAGCCCCGTTCCCCTTTCTCCAGGAACCACAGGGCAAAGTCCGAATCCTCCGACGGCATGGTGCTCGGGTTCCGGTCGTAGTCCGCCGCCTGACGGACGAAATCGGCAATGGCCTGGGCCTTTTCCGCCCGGGTGGCTTTTCCTGCCAGCACAGGTTCGAGCAGGGCCTGGGCACGGGATAAGGTACCCTCCGGAAGGGCCAGATATGCGTCTCCGGCGGAGGCGGTGTTCTCTCCCGCCGCAGCCAGCGCCTGCCAGTTCTCAGGCAGGCCATAGCGGATAAAGGAATAATTCCGGGCGATCCGCAGATTCTCGTACCGGCCGCCGATCAGGCTCAGAGGGTCTCTGGGGTAATAGGGCAGGTACAGCTGGACCAGCTCCCGCCGGGTTTCCACCACCACATAGCCCAGGTTCACACCCTGACAGCCGAATTCCTCCACCCGATTTTCCGTGGTGCGCCAGGACGTGCCGTCGTATACATCATAGTCCTGCCCCCGGAGATACAGGGTTCCGCCGTTTTCCGCTGCCACATCCAGAATTTCCTCCCGGGAATCCCGCCTGCTGCCCAGGGTGGCCAGGTTCAGCCTGTCCGGGTCTGAGGGCCTGCCTTCCAGAATGGTGATCTCCGTCTGGGTGGACTGGGTTCCGCTCTGGGAAAGCCTCTGTACCCAGGCCGCAAGCTGCTCCCGCAGATCGTCGGCATAGCTCACATACCCTTCCTGGGGCACGGCGAGAAACAGAGCGGCGAGAGCCAATACCACCGGCACGATTCCAAAGAGTGCCAGCCGGTTTCCCTGCCGGGAATCCTCCCGACGGACGCTGCCGGTGAAAATCAGCATCACCTGAGACAGCACCAGCAGGAAGAAATACAGGGCCGATGGCGTGGTATCCGTCACCACCACGCAAAGCAGCAGAGGAAACAGGGACAGGCACACAGGCGTGGAGCCGCCCTTTCCCCGGCATACCGACCAGGCCGCTGCGGCGCCCAGGATACATCCCAGACAGGTGATGGGCAGGTCGAGCCTGTTTCCTACGCTCCCCAGCTGAAGCACCCCCCAGTGGTAGGCGTTGTTATAGACTTGGGAGATCCGGTACACCAGGGTGCACAGCTCCTCCCAGAAGGTTCCCGATCGCCACTGATAGCCGATGAATCCGGCTGCTGCCAGCAGCACCAAAAGCCAGCCGTGGCGGAAGGAGAAGAGGAGGGCACAGGCAAGGCTTACCAGGACGCAGGTGACCGCCGCCTGGGAGAAGTCCTCCATTTGCAGGGAAAAGGCGGTGATCAGGCAGCCCATCATGCCCAGAGCCATGGCGGCGGCCAGCAGAAAGCCGATGGCTCCCGTCAGGAGCTTAGTTTGCTTCATCAGGCTGTCCTCCAATGTGATACTGCCAGGAGGCGGCAAAGCTTTCCTCCCGGATGGAGCCGGTCTCTGCCTCCGGGGCGCAGAGCAGGGCATCCATAGCCTTGCTTAGCTCTCCCTCCGAGGCGATCCGGAAGCCACGAATGCCATCTCCTGTGAGAACCCGCAGGGAAAAGGCCAGCTCCTTCTGGACAAGACAGGTACCCAGCCATTGCAGCCGCCCAAATTTTCGATCCAATTCCTCCGGCGTGCCTCCCAGGGTCATGGTCAGCAGCAGCTGTCCCCGAAGAGGCTCCATAGGCTCCCGGATGGTCAGGTTCCCGGTTTTCGCGGACAGCTTCCAATGCACCTGGTTCAGACTGTCCCCCGGACGGTACAGCCGCAGCTCGTGATTTTCCCCGTAGCCGCCCCCGAATTTGGGCTTCCAGACCTTGGGGACAAACTGGCTCAGATCCGGCAGATCCGTCACCGGCAGGGGCTTGGGACGGACGATCACCTGCTTACCCTCCTTCCGGCGCACGGGAAAGGCAAACAGGCCAAGATAATCGCAGACCCGGGCCTTTTCCGCCATTACCTGGTAGCCGCCGCAGTGGAGTGTGGGAATCCCCGTCTCCGGGGAATAGGGGGACATGGCCCCGGAACCCAGATGATGCAGCTGTAATCTGCCCCGGAAGGGCATCATAGGATAGGGACTGGTGCCCAGGAGCCACAGCTCCCCATCCTCCCCCATGGTCAGCTTTCCCGGGCCTTGAATTTCCATCCGGAAGGTGAGAATTCCCGGCAGACTTAGTATCAGAGAAAGAAGAGGCAGGCCCAAAATCACGGCCAGAGCCATCCCCGTCAGCCAGGCTCCGTTTGCCACATACACCATGCCGCCGCACAGAAGGGCGGCAAAATATAGAATCCTGTGTCCGGCCATATCAGCGCAGCTTCGGGGCAGGGGTGGCTGCCAGAATCTCCTGCAGAACCGTCTGAGGGGCCTTCCCCTGGGCCTCTGCCTTGGGGGACAGCAGCAGCCGGTGGGCCAGGGTGTGGGAGAAGACCTCCTTCACATCCCCGGGGGTGACAAAGTCCCTGCCCCGGAGGCAGGCCACCGCCTTGGCCATGGCGGTAACGGAGAGGGTGGCCCGGGGAGAAGCGCCCCGGAGAATGTCGGGGTGGTTCCGGGTGGCGCTGACCAGTGCCACAATGTACTGCACCACGCTTTCACTTAAAAAGGTGGCCTCTACTTCGTTCTGGATCTGCACCAGATCCTCCCGGTGAAGCAGGGCGGTCATGGCCTGCAAGGGATTCCCGCCCTGACGGTTCAGCACCATGGCCGCTTCGTCCTTGGGGCTGGGATAGCCCAGGGAGAGACGGATCATAAACCGATCCATCTGGCTGTCCGGCAGCAGAGAGGTACCGGCCGCCCCGGTGGGATTCTGGGTGGCGATCACCGTAAAGGGCTGGGGAATGGGATGGCTTACCCCATCCACCGTTACCTGCCCCTCCTCCATGGCCTCCAGCAGAGCGGACTGGGTTCGGGAGGTTGCCCGGTTCAGCTCGTCCGCCAGGAACAGATTGCAGATCACCGCCCCGGGCTGGTAGCGCATGCCTCCGTCCTTGTCCGGAACGGAGTACCCGGTCACATCCGAGGGCAGCACGTCCGGGGTAAACTGCACCCGGTTCCAGCTTAAGTCCAGAACCTTGGAAAAGGCCAGGGCCATGGTGGTTTTGCCCACCCCGGGAATGTCCTCCAGCAGAATATGGCCCCGGGCCAGAATGGCCGCCAGCACCCACAATAGCACCGAGTCCTTTCCAACCACCACCTGGCGCACCTGTTGCAGGATTTGCTGTGCATAGCCGGTGACCGGGTTTTCTTTATTTCCCATTGGGTTTCCCCCTTTAAAAGCATATTTTGCCCATTGTACTATTAATTCCGGGGAAATGCAAGACGGGCAGGGTCTTAAGATTTCCTTACGAAAACCGGGAAAACCGGCTGGGAACCGGGGAAACTATGTCAAAATGTCCATTTTCTTCGGGGATTGACTCAATTTTTCTCTGTTATCTTTGTTGCAAACCTCCAAAAATATGGTAAAATAGCTTTATAAGTCACCCCTGTCTCCGTCCATGATGGAAGGGAAGCGCAGGGAACCATCATTTCATCTTTCAGGAGGCTGCTATGGCTGATATTACTCAGGCAACCGATGAATATATCCACGCCCTGCACAAGGGACAAAAAGAGTACCGGGAGCTGCTGATGGCGGGGAAATCCCCCTATCCCGCGGTTCTGGACGACATTCTCCCAGAGGGCGGCTCCGAGGTCATTGTGGACGTGGGACTGCTGGAGATCCCTACGGAGCGGATCATCGGTACCAAAACCGCTGGGCGGATCACCGCCTTTTCCGCAAGCTTTTATCCGCTGCTGGATTTGAAATCCGAATTCTGCACCAAATGGGTGACCCTGTGCTGCGCCCATCTGGGGGAAACAGGCATTACGGATCCCATTCTTTGCTATGAGTACCTGGGCAATTTCTATGTTCAGGAGGGCAACAAACGGGTCAGTGTGCTGAAGCACTTTGGGGCGCCCCGGATTCCCGGCACCGTCAAGCGGATCATGCCGCCCCAGTCCGAGGATCCCAGAATCCGGGCATACTATGAATTCATTGAATTTTACAAAACCTCCCGGCTGTATTGCGTCCAGTTCCGCCGGCCCGGGGATTACACAAAGCTTCTGACCCATCTGGGGAAGAAAATGGGAGACCCCTGGACGGAGGAGGAGCGCCGGAATTTCAACGCCTACTTCCATTACTTCCGGGATGCCTTCTCCGCCCTGAACACCAGGGATGCGGACATTCTCCCGGAGGAGGCGCTGCTGCTGTGGCTGGAGCTGTATCCCTTCCAGGATCTGGGCCAGCTGTCCGCGGATCTGCTGAAGAAAAGCGTAGCTGCCCTTTGGAAGGACATTGTCACCACCACCAAGGGAGACGCCGTAAAGGTGGCCACCAAGGCGGAGGAGGACGGCGTAGGCATTCTTGGCCGGTTCCTGGGCAGCATCGACTCCCTGAACGTGGCCTTTGTCCATCAGCTGGAGCCTTCGGAAAGCGCCTGGGTCATGGGCCATGAGGAAGGACGGCGGCACATTGAACAGGTCTTTGGAAGCAAGATCCAGGTTCGCAGCTACTTCGGGGCGAAAAACCCTGAGCTGGCGGAAAGCCTGATTGAGCAGGCGGTGACCGAGGGCGCTCAGGTGGTATTCACCACGGCCCCTCCCCTGAGCCGGGCTACCCTGAAGGCTGCCGTAAAATATCCCAAGGTTCGCTTTCTGAACTGCTCTGTGGATAAGCCCTATTCCAGCATCCGCACCTATTACGGCCGAATCTACGAGGCAAAGTTTATCACCGGCGCCATTGCCGGGGCCATGGCAGGCACGGATCGCATCGGCTACATCGCCTCCTATCCTATTTTCGGTGTTCCCGCCTCCATCAACGCCTTCGCGTTGGGCGCGCTGCTGACCAATCCCCGGGCGGAAATCGAGCTGCGCTGGTCCTGCCTGCCGGGCACGCCTCTGGCGGATTTCCTGGCTGACGGCATTCGGGTGATCTCCAACCGGGATGCCCCGGTTCAGTCCAAAATGTATCTGGATTTCTGCAACTACGGGACCTATCTTGCCAATGACCGGGGAGAAATGGTGCCCCTGGTGGCGCCTGTCTGGTCCTGGGGCAAGTTCTACGAGTTCGCCATCCGCAGCATTCTCTCCGGGGGCTGGAAAAAGGAGACAGGGGAGGCGATTGCCCTGAACTACTGGCTGGGCATGGACAGCGGCGTCATTGACGTTACCCTGTCCGATAAGCTGCCGGAGGGCCTGCGTCAGCTGACCGCTATCCTGAAAAAGGGCCTGATGGACGGCTCCATCGATCCCTTCTACCGGAGGATCCGTGCCCAGGACGGCAGCGTGAAGAACGACGGCACCTACCACTTTGCTCCCTCCCAGGTGCTGCATATGGACTGGCTGTGCAGCAACGTCATCGGTGATATTCCACCCTATGAGGATATCCTCCCCATCTCCAAGGCAACCGTCCGGGAGCTGGGCATTTACCGGGATTCCATCCCAGCGGAAAAAGAGACCAGCTTCCAGTAACCACCGGCGGAAGGCCGGGAAAGGGTGACCAGCGTGAAGATTTTGTGCATATCCGATGAAGAATGTCCTGCCCTGTGGGACTACTACCAGCCGGGCCGGTTGAGCGAATACGACCTGATCCTGGCCTGCGGCGACCTGAATGCCAGCTATCTGACCTTTCTGGTCACCATGGCCCGGTGCCCGGTGCTGTATGTCCACGGGAACCACGACGGCGGCTACGAAACCCGTCCTCCCGAGGGCTGCGACTGTATTGACGGCCATGTGGTTACCTATAACGGGGTGCGGATCGTGGGACTGGGAGGCTGCCGGAAGTACCGTCCGGGAAGCCACCAGTACACGGAGTCGGAAATGCAGGGCAGAATCCGAAAGCTAAGGTCAAAGCTGAGAAGGCTGGGCGGTGTGGACATTATCGTAACCCACGCGCCGCCGGAGGGGCTGGGAGACGACTCCGATCCCGCCCATTGGGGCTTTGCCGCTCTGCGGGCCATGCTGGATGAATACCATCCCTCCCACCTGATTCACGGCCATGTCCACGCCAACTACGGCTGCAACCGGCCAAGGGAGCTCGAGTACAACGGCACCACCATTGTCAATGCCTTTGAACGCTACGAGATCGAGATTCCCGATCCGCCCTGTAAGGCGAAGGAACGGGGGCTGGTGATTTACAAGACCCGCCAACCGGTTCACAGAGATTACTACGACCCCTATAAGACCAAATAAAGAGAGGCACACCATGTTTACTGGCTTTACACCGGAGACCTTCGATTTCCTCTGGGGCATCCGGATGAACAACAATCGTGACTGGTTCACGGAGCACAAATCCCAATACGTTTCCACCCTCTACGAGCCTATGAAGGCCCTGGGGGCGGAGCTGTTCACGCCCCTTCAGGATACTCCCGGGAACATTCTGAAGGTCAGCCGGATCTACCGGGACGCCCGGCTGCACCATCCCACGCCCTACAAGGAAAGCCTGTGGATCTGCATTCGGCAGGACGTCCAGTGGTGGGCGGAGCACCCCTGTCTGTATTTTGAAATCACGCCCGAGGGCGTATCCTACGGCTTCTTCCTGTGGAAGGCGCCCTCTGCGTCCATGGAGGCCTTCCGCCAGCGAATCTCTCAGAAGCCCGACGAATTTCTGTCCCTGATCCGCAGGACGGAGGAGCGCACCGGCATCCCTGTTTCCGCGGTGGATTACAAGCGGCCCAAGCAGGCGGAAAACCCGGCGCTCCAGCGGTTCTTCGCCTGGAAGGAGCAGATCGGCTGTGTTATTGACGAGGCGCCGGGAGAGAATCTGTTCACCCCGGCGCTGTCCACCCGGGTACAGGAATTCTTCCGGGAACTGGTTCCTCTGTATGATTACTTCAACCAGTTCAATGTATGACAAAAAATGCCCTGATTCCCGCCAAAAAAGTGGGAATCGGGACGAAAAGCCGGATTTCCTGTTTAAAGTATCTTGCATCTGTACTCTGTCTGTGATAAGATAGCTCTGGCCGCAAGGCCCGGAAGGGACACCACAACGGCGGACGGATATCTCCCCCCGATGGAAATACTGAATAAATCGTCTTCGGCTGAGCAGTGGATATTTTGACCCATTCGTGCAGTTCTAAAAACGGGAAATACATACAGTATTTCTCCGTTTTTAAAACTTTCGACTGAGCCAAAATCTCTCACTGTCAGCTCTTGCCGATTTCATCAGTGTTTCCCAATAAAGGGGGTGGTGTGAAATGGTTACATATGAGAACCTGTTTTCCTATAGCATGGTTATCATTGCAGTCATTACACTTGTCCTTGCTTTTACACGCAGAGATAAGTAAGCAATTCAAAAAAAGAATTGCTCCGTCCCATCCTTCCCCAAGGTCGACGGAGCAATTCGTTAGATAAGGGGAGGTAACCGTTCGTCGGTGTCCCTTCTGTGATTATATTAGCACATCCCACATAAGAAATCAAGGATTCCCACCCAGAATTTTAAGGAGAAACAGATATGAAAAACACCGTTTTTACCGGCATGGCCACTGCCCTGATCACCCCTATGACCAAGACCGGGATCGACTACGAGGCCCTGGGCCGCTTCATTGACTTCCAGATCGACAGCGGCATCAATGCTCTTGTGGTCATGGGCACCACCGGAGAGAACGCCACCATCGAATATGACGACCAGAAGGAGGTCATCCGCTATACCGTAGAGCGGGTGGCGGGCCGGGTTCCTGTCATTGCCGGTACCGGTACCAACAACACCACCCATGTTCTGGAAAACACCAAAAATGCCTGTGAGGTTGGGGCGGACGCGGTGCTGGTGGTGACGCCCTACTATAACAAGGCCACCCAGAACGGCCTGGTGCAGTTCTTCACCACCATTGCCGACGCCTCCGATGTGCCTGTGATCCTCTACAACGTTCCCGGCCGTACCGGCGTGAATCTGCTGCCCAAGACCGTGGCGATTCTTTCTGAGCATCCCAACATTGTGGGCATCAAGGAGGCCACCGGAAATGTGGCCCAGATGATCGAGATTCAGACCCTCTGCGGGGATAAAATCGACATCTACTCCGGGGAGGACGCTCTCACCGTTCCCATGATGGCTATGGGCGCGGCGGGCACCATCAGCGTGCTGAGTAATGTGATGCCGAAAGAGTGCGTAGCCATGACCAATGCCTGCATGGCCCGGGACTTTAAGACCGCCGCCCAGTGGCAGTGCCGGTTTATGGGCCTGATCAACGCTCTGTTCAGCGAGGTCAACCCCATTCCTGTGAAGGCTGCCGTCTCCGCTATGGGCTACGGCGAGGAGAACCTCCGCCTGCCCCTGACCCGGATGGAGGATGGCAACCGGGCGAAGCTGTTCGAAGAGATGCGGAAGCTGGGTGTAAAGGTATGGTAAGTGTGATTTGCGGCGCCAATGGCGCCATGGGCACATTGCTGTGCGATATCTTAAAGGACGAGGTGGCCGGACGGGTCAGCATCGACGGAGAAAAGGGCGCGGCGAAGACCTTTGGGGAGCTTGGCAGGGTGGATGCCGATGTGGTGATCGACTTCTCCCATCACACCGCCGTCCGGGACGTGCTGGACTACGCCAAGCAGATCGGCGCTGCCGTTGTCATTGGCACCACCGGTCACACCGATGAGGAAAAAGCCCTGATTTACGAGGCTGCCAAGGAAATCCCTGTGTTTTACTCCGGGAACATGAGCCTGGGCATTGCGGTGCTGTGCCGCCTTGCCAGGGACGCTGCCCGTTACTTCCCCGATGCGGACATTGAAATTGTGGAGGTTCACCATAACCGGAAGGTGGACGCTCCCAGCGGTACCGCTCTTATGCTCTACAACGCCATCCATGAGGTGCGTCCGGAATCCACGCCTCACTGTGGCCGGGCCGGTGAGGGAAAGCGGGAGAAAAACGAGATCGGCATTTCCTCTCTGCGTCTGGGCAGTGTGGTGGGTATCCATGAGGTGCATATCCACACCGGAACCCAGTGCCTGACCCTGCGCCATGAGGCTGTGACCAGGGCCATGCTGGCGGATGGGGCGGTGGACGCTGCCCGGTTCATGGTGGGAAAGAAACCCG
>CAYMWT010000065.1:0-10452 GCA_964394055.1 uncultured Oscillospiraceae bacterium | reverse complement strand
AGAAATGGGTATCCCATTTTCCACACCAGACGTTCTCGTTATAGTGTCCCCGGAAGGGAGAATCGCCCATAAGCTTCTGAATCAGAAGGTCGATGGTGTAGTCCTTGTCATTGTAGGCATTGATAAAAATGGGAACTCTGGGGACATCCACCAGATGGTTGGTGTAGTTCAAAGAGATGAAGGCAGTGGGGATCAGGGGCGCGTACCAAAGGCAGCCGTTGGACATGGGGCTGCCCCAATGGATGCGAATGGAATTTTGGGTGGCAAAGCCGGAGAAATCCGCGAAAACCAGGGCGGCATCGTACCGGGCCTTGAAATCGGCCTCGCTGCCCTTGGGCGCACGGAAACCCTTTTCTTCATACATGTCCACCTCAAAGCCTGCGTTTTCCAGCTTCTGACGAATCACATCCTTGATGGTGAGGTCTCCGCCGGTGGCAACGCCCACGCCCATCATGCTGGTGGTAGTGGGATTGCCCAGGAAGTTCACGAACAGGCGCTTGTGGTTTTCCGGACGGATGGGCAGCTCATGGCGTACATCCTTGACCAGGGTAATGGCGGCGTCGGAGGCCTCCACAGCCCACTGCCTGTGCTGCTCACAGCCCACGACCGACAGGGCCTCCACAGGAGGAACCAGCTTACCCTCCGCCTGGAGGACATGCAGACCAATGGAAGCCTTGGTGCCCAGGATCCGGTAGATGGCATCCCGGAGGCAGTCTTTGCTGATGTGTCCGTCCCGGATGGCGGCCTTTATGGTTGCCACATCCTCCTCTACGTTGCTGATACCAAGAATGAGATCACAGCCGCTGCGGATGGACTGCACAATGGCCTGGGTCCGGGGCATGGCGTAATAGCCAAGCATCATGGTCTGATCGGTGAGCACCAGCCCGTTGTAGCCCAGCTTTCCCCGGAGCAGGCCGTTGATCAGCTCGGGGGACAGGGGCGCGGGCATCATTTCCTCATCCTTCAAAGCGGGATTCAGAGCACGCTGATAGGCGGGGAGGGTGAAATGGCCCACCATAATGGACTTTACCCCCTGGGCAATAAAGTGGCTGTAGATCTTTCCGTAGGTTTCATCCCATTCCTGGCAGCTCAGACCGTTGTTTCCCACCACCAGGTGCTGATCCCGTTCCTCCCAGCCGTCGCCGGGGAAGTGCTTCAGGCAGGAGACCATGTGATTTTCCTCAAAGCCCCGGATGAAGCCCTCGCAGCAGCGGATGACGGTGTCCACATCCCGGCCGTAGGCCCGGGTGTTGATCAGGCAGTTGCGCCAATTGAGAAGCAGATCGCCGATTGCGCCGAAGGACCAGTTGTACCCGGCGGCATGGATTTCCGTGGCGGCGGAGGCGGTGACATGGTAGGCAACCTGGGGATCGTCGGCAGCGCCGGCCTGGGCGCCGGTGGCGATGAAGGTGCCGCCTCGAAGGTTGGTGTTGGCGCCGGATTCCGTATCACAGGCGATCAGGTAGGGAATTTTGGCGCTGTCCTGCAAGTCTCGGAGAATGTCCTGGGTCTCCTCCAGAGGGAACTGAGCGCCCCGGAAGCTCATGCCAGCAATGGGGTATTCCCGGAGGAAGGCTTTCAATTCATCCCGGTTTTTTCCCTGCAAGGGATCGACGAAGAGCTGACATGCTCTCTGGTGAAGATCCATCTGGGCGTAGGTCTTCTCGACCCACGCTATGGCTGTGTCATCCAAAAAATAGGGAGATGCTTTTAAATTGACCATAGAATACCCTCCTGAATGTTAACTTATTTAATTTGTTTAATTATTGTACAGCGTGAAAAGGAGAATGTCAAACCGAAAGGCTGAAAACTTAAAAAATTGTAGGAATAGACAAAAAAATCCAAGGGAAATAGGCAAAATCACGAATTGACAGAGTGGGAGCAATTCTATATAATAAAACAAATTAATTAATTATAAGGAGGCGTGAGCAGGAATTATGAGAATCGGATTCTTGACCAATGCCATCGTGGAGCAGTGTAAGCGAAGCGGCCGGGAGGATTTTGTCCACCTGGATCAGGTGGCGGACTGGGCGGCTGACCATGGCTTTACGGATCTGGAATGCGGCCCCATGCTTCCTCTGGACCGGGAGAAGTACGAGAAGGTAATCGGCCAGGGGAAAATCGGGGTAACGGCTCTGATTTATTGTCGGAATTACTTAAGCACCGATGCCGAGGAGGCAGAAAACCACATTGCGGAACTGAAAAAGCGCATTGTCTTTGCCGGAGAGCTGGGCATCGAAAAGGTGATCACCTCCACCGGAATCAACAAAGCCATAGAAGAGGGCATCTATGACCGGGATCCCAATGTAAAGGATCGGGGAAACATGATCCGGCGGATCCCCGTCCGGAGCCTGGACAAGGTGGTGGATGTGTTTGGGCCCCTGGTGGAGCTGGCGGAAAAAGCTGGGGTGAAGATCTGCTTTGAAAATTGTCCTCTCATGGGGAATATCGCCATTTCTCCGGTGATGTGGGAGCAGCTGTTTGCCCGGCTGGACAGCCCCAATGTGGGACTTGCCTATGATCCCAGCCATCTGGTGTGGGAGATGATGGATCCCTACAGCCCGGTTCGGCAGTTCCGGGACAAAATCTTCCATTTCCATGCCAAGGACACCAGGATCCACCGGGACAGACTGGCAAAAATGGGATTTTTGACGGACTTCAGCTGGTGGAACTATTGTATTCCCGGCACCGGCGAGCTGGACTGGGAGCGGCTGCTGGGGCTGCTGAAGGAGATCGGTTACGATGGCACCATCAGCGTCGAGCACGAAGACCCCGCCTATGAGGGCAGCCTGGAAGCGGTTCAGAAGGGACTGCTTCTGAGCAGAGAATATCTGGAAAACACATTGAACAGCATGAATAACCCTAAATTATAAAGATAAGGAGTGCGAAAAATGGTCAGAATCGGTATTATCGGAACGGGAAGAACCATCGGTATTTCCCAGAATCACGCCATGGCGTATCAGAAGTGTGAGGACGCCAAAATCACGGCGGTATATGATGTACTGCCCGGTATGGGACAGTCCTTTATTGAAAGAATGGGACTGACAGAGGCGAAGGACTGCTCCAGCGTGGAGGAGCTGCTCTCCCTGTGCGACGCTGTGAGCATCTGCACCCCCAACTGCACCCATGTTGACCTGACGATTCAGGCCCTGAAGGCCGGCAAGCACGTCCTGTGCGAAAAGCCCTTTGCTCCCACCAGCGAGGAATGCGACGCGGCCATCCGCTACGCAAAGCTCACCGGGAAGGTGGCGATGATCGGACTGTGCTACCGGGATTATCCCGGCCTGGTCTTCCTGAAGAAGCTGGTGGAGGACAGCACCCTGGGCCGGATCTACTTTGCCCGGCAGGAGCAGGGCGGCGGACGGATCGCCGATCCCAATGTGAAGCTGGAATGGCGGATGCAGAAGGATCTGTCCGGCCCCGGGGCGCTGGCGGATTTCGGCAGCCACATGATGGATATTTGCGACTATATTCTGCGGGATACCTGCGGCAAGATCGCCCAGATCCAGTGTATGCAGGGAACCTACATCCAGCAGCGGGAAGTGATCGGAAAGCCCGGCAAGATGGGCAAGGTCACCAACGATGATGTGGCGGTGTGGAACTGCCGTACCGAGGGCGGCACCCTGTACAGTTTTACCGCCAGCCGGATCGGCGCGGCCTTCCGTCTGGAGCTGACCGGCGAAGGCGGAAGAGCGGTATACGATGCCTCCAAGCCCTTCCAGCTCACATTGCAGCTGAAGGAGAAGGACGGCGGCTATACCTCCGCGCCTCAGGATGTACCGGTTCCCGAAAGCTGCTACGGCCCTACCGGCGCGCTGGTAGGCAAGACAGCCTTTGAGCATCCCTTCTATTATGAGATCCGTCAGTTCCTGGATGCCATTCAGCAGGGGAAAGAAACGCTGCTGACCTTGGAACGGGGCAGATACATTCAGCGGCTGATTCAGGCGGCCCAGACCGCCGCGGATACCGGCGAGCTGGTAGAAGTACCGGACTTTGACTGAGGAGGATCTAATATGAAAATCGGAGGACATTGTGTTCTGTTCGGGCCTGAGGTGGCAACCAATACCGCTGAGGTCTTCGGTCGTCTGGCCTATGCCGGCGCCCAGGGCTGTGAGCTGGGACAGCGCTTCTTTGGAACGGAGAACCGGGCGGCCCTGGAAAAGGCTCTGGCGGAAACCCATATGGAGCTGGCAGGCATGCACGCCAACAACCTGAAGCTGCCGGATCTTCTCCACGCCCCGGAAAAGGCGGAGAAGGCTCTGATGGAGGTAGGGGAGCTGGTGGCCACGCTGCCCAACAAAAACATCATTGCCACCGGAGGCGTAGGAGATATGGAGGCGATTCGCGGCCGCACCCTGGGACAGGGCGCGCCGGAGGCGGAGCTTCACGATCCTGCCGCGGTTCGGGAGCTGGCCCGAACCCTGAATGAGATCGTGGAAAAGGTACGGCAGAAGACCGGCGCTCAGGTGCACTATCACAACCACAGCTGGGAATTCGCGGACGATGGGCTGATCTTCAAGACCCTGGCCGAGGAGGCCCCGGAGCTGTGCTTCGCCCTGGATACCGGATGGGCCATGGTGTCCGGATTCGATCCGGTAGAGCTGATGGACGCCCTTCCCGGCCGCATCCACTATGTGCATCTGCGGGATCTGAAGCGCAGCCAGGCCCCTGAAAAGCTGGTGTTCACCCAGGCCCATGAGGGCTTTGTGGATCTGGGTACCGGCGATATGGATTATCCCCGTCTGATGCGCTGCCTGAACCGCCATCTTGGCGAGAAGGACTGGGCCATTGTGGAATACGAAAAGGGGAACTTCGATCAGCACAGCTATGGAAAGGCCATCAGCTATGTCCGTGGCTGCCGGGATATGATGTAAGGAGCGCGTATGAAACAGATTGCGGCGGCGGTGATCGGCTGTGGGCGCATTGCCCAGGTGTACCGACAGGCGCTGCTTTCCATGGGGGAAGAGGTACGCCTTACCATTGTGTTTGACAAGGAGCTGAGCCGGGCGGAGGACTTTGCTTCCTCCTTCCCGGGCTGCAAGGCCTCGGCGGAAACAGACCCGGCAGCGGTGGCGGAGCGGATCCGGCAATCCGGAGCGGATATTGTACACATTCTGCTGCCCCATTTCCTGCATCGTGACTATGCGGTGGCGGCGCTGGACGCGGGGCTGAACGTGCTGACAGAGAAGCCCATCGGCATCTCCGCGGAAGACGGGGAGGCCATGATCCGGGCCAGAGACCGCAGCGGAAAGCAGCTGGCAGTTATCTTCCAGAACCGGTTTATCGATGGAATCCAGCAGCTGCGGGAATCTTTCCAGAGTGGACAGATGGGCAAGCTTCTGGGTGTGTATTCCAATCTGAACTGGTACCGGCCGGAAAGCTATTACCAATGCGACTGGAAAGGAAAGTGGGCAACGGAGGGCGGCGGCGTGGTCATTGACCAGGCGATCCACTCCATTGATCTGGTACGGTATGTCACCGGTCTGGACGCCGCGGAAATCGACGGCCACATTTCCCGGCGGGTCAGGAAGACAATTGAGGTGGAGGATGAGGCGGACGCGGCAATTACCCTGACGGATGGCACGGTGTACGCCTTCTATGCCACCAATTATTACGCGGAAAACAGTCCCATTCGGGTTTCCTTCTGCTGTGAAAAGGCCTCCGCGCTGCTGACCTTTGACGCGGTGGAGATCACCTGGAAGGACGAACGGGGCAAGCAGGTAATTCTTCCGAAAGCAAAGGACAGCAAGCGGGGCGAGGACTACTGGGGGATTTTCCACGAAGTCCAGCTTCGGGAATGCTACAAGGCTCTGCGAGAGGGAAAGCCCATGCCCTGGTCGGCTGAGGACGCCATGAAAACCCTGGAAATTGTTTTGGGTATTTACCAATCCTCCAGGGAAAACAGAACGGTGGTACTCCGGCCCCAAAAGGCAGAGTTGTTTTCACAAAATGGCAATAAAAGGGAAGATTCAGCTGCCGAATAAGTCGGGAAATACGAATTCAAAAGGTATTTTGAAACCTTAAAACGGAAATTGGTTGAAATACCTAAAAAATATGGTGATATTTTAGACAATATCCCTTCTTGAAAAATTCCCACAATGTTGTATACTGAGCATATAAATAATAAATTTAATTAAGTAACTTGGAGGCTGCTTATGAAAGCGTTCAATCTTTCTGTTGCGGACACAACCGGTCAGCTGACAGAGGAAGAGATCAGAGCGGAAATGGCCAAAAGCGCTGACCTGCTGGAGCTTGTGAAAAACGGGGAAGCCGTTTACAGGGAATCTCTGGGTTGGCTGGATGTGAAGACCTGGGCCGGTGAAACATGGCTGGAACGCTATGAGGGATTGGCGGAAACCGTGCGCCGGGAGGCGGATGTGCTGGTCGTCATCGGCATCGGCGGTTCCAACCAGGCAGCCCGGGCTGTGGTGGATGCCATCGGAGCCAAGGGCGGCACCCAGATCGTATGGGCAGGAAACAGCATTTCCGCCTATGAGATTCAGTCTGTGCTGGATTCCATCCGGGGCAAGCGGGTATATATCGATGTGATTGCCAAGAATTTTGAGACCCTGGAGCCGGGAATCGGCTTCCGGGCTTTGCGGGCCTTCCTGAAGGAGCAGTACGGCACCGACTATGCCAGCCATGTGATCTGCACCGGAACAGAGGGCACCCATTTCCATGACCTGTGCAAGGAACACGGCTACACCTTCCTGCCCTTCCCCAAGGAAATCGGCGGCCGGTTTACGGCCCTGTCTCCCATTGGCCTGTTCCCCATGGCGGTTGCCGGTATGGATATCCGGGCCATGGCAAAGGCCGCGCTGGAAATGCGGGAGCGGCTGTGTGCCGAAACCGCGGAAAACAGCATCGCCCTGCGTTACGCCGCCATCCGCAACATCCTGTACCGCAAGGGCTACCGGATGGAAATGCTATCCTTCTTTGAACCCCGATTCTTCCGCTTCGCCAAGTGGTGGATGCAGCTGTTCGGGGAGAGCGAGGGCAAGGACAATCTGGGATTGTATCCTCTGTTCGGCAACTTCTCCGAGGATCTCCATTCCATCGGCCAGTTCCTGCAGGACGGCACCCCGGTGATTTACGAGACCTTCCTGGAGGTTCGGAACTCCGGCGCGTCCCTTGTGCTCCACGACGACGAGGTGGACGACCGCTTCGGCTATCTGAACAACAAGGATTTCGATGAGATCAACCGGGTCGCCTGTGAGGCGACTGTGGCGGCTCACGCGGCCAAGTATCCCTGCGTGCGCATCAGCGTGGATGCCATTGACGAGGCCACCTTTGGCCAGCTGTTCTATTTCTTCTGCTTCGTTTGCTATCTTTCCGCCCGGATCCTGGGAGTAAACCCCTTCGATCAGCCCGGTGTGGAGGCCTATAAGATCAACATGTTCCGGTCTTTGGGCAAGTAATTCGCGTTTGTCTACATTTCTATAAAATATTTTAGGAGGAAAAAATCATGTCTTTAGTTCCTATGAGAGCCATTCTGGAGGCCACCGAGAAGTATAACTACGCCCAGGGCGCCTTCAACGTCAACGCTGTGGCCCAGGCCAAGGCTGTGATCGAGGTTCACGAAATGTTCCGCTCCGCCGCCATCATTCAGGGCGCGGATCTGGCCAATGCCTTCATGGGCGGCCGGGCCGACTTCGCCAACGGCACCCTGGAGGATAAGAAGGTGGGCGCAAACAACATCGCCAAGGCCGTGAAGAAGTACGCCGAAAACAGCCCCATTCCCGTGGCCCTGCACCTGGATCATGGCAAGAACATTGATTCCTGCATCGCTGCCATGGACGGCGGCTATACCTCCGTCATGATCGACGGTTCCAGCCTGCCCTTCGAGGACAACATCGCCCTGACCCGAGAAGTGGTCAAGCTGGCCCATGCCCGGGGCGTCACCGTGGAAGGTGAGCTGGGTGTGCTGGCCGGTGTAGAGGATCATGTATTCGCTGCCACCTCCACCTATACCAATCCCCTGGACGCCATCAAGTTCATTAAGGCCACCGGCGTAGACGCTCTGGCCATCAGCTACGGCACCAAGCACGGCGCCAACAAGGGCGCAAACGCTGTGATCCGGAAGGAAATCGCCATTGCCACCAAGGAATGCCTCCGGCATGAGGGCATCTTCTGCGCACTGGTTTCCCACGGCTCCTCCACGGTGCCTCAGTACATCGTTAACGAGATCAACGCCCTGGGCGGCACCATCACCAACGCCTATGGCATCCCCAAGGATCAGCTGAAGGAAGTCTCCAAGCTGGGCATTGCCAAGATCAATGTGGACACCGACATTCGTCTGGCCGTTACCCGGAACCTGCGGGAGCTGTTCTGGTACAATCCCGAGCTGCGTGAGCACGAGTCCATCAAGCCCATCTACGAGCTGCTTCAGAAGAAGTCCTCCGACTTTGACCCCAGAGCCTTCCTGCCCCCCATCATGGACACCGTTATGTACGGCGTAGTGCCCAATGAGGACGTGGCCCTGATCGTTGAGGCTGTGGAGAAGGGCGTGAAGGAGGCCGTGGGCACCCTGATCGTGGACTTCGAGTCCTACGGCAAGGCACCTCTGGTGGAGCAGGTCACCCTGGACGAAATGGCCGAGCGGTATAAGAAGGCCGGCATCTGATCAATTAAGGAGATACATTATGGGAGTCAATATTTTAGTCGCCCACGGCGGCGGCCCCACCGCGGTCATTAACACCTCTCTTCAGGGCGTTGTAGAGGCTGCCCGGGAAAGCGGCAAGGTGGATAAGATCTATGCCGCCCGGTTTGGTGCGGAGGGCATTCTGAAGGGGGATCTCATCGACCTGACCGATGTGCCCGCCTCCACCATCGCAAAGCTTGCCCATACCCCGGCTTCCGCCATCGGCTCCTGCCGCCGGAAGCTCACCGACGCGGACTATCCCACCGTCATCGAAACACTGAAAAAGTTCAACATCGGCTGCTTCTTCTATAACGGCGGCAACGATTCCATGGATACCTGCAACAAGGTCTCCAAGCTGGCTCAGGCAGAGGGCCTGGACGTGAAGGTCATCGGCATTCCCAAGACCATGGACAACGATCTGGACATCACAGACCACTGCCCCGGCTTCGGTTCCGCCGCCCGTTACGCCGGTGAAGCCGCCTGTGAGCTGGCTCTGGATGCCTCCGGCCTGCCCATCCATGTGGTAGTGCTGGAGCTGATGGGCCGCAACGCCGGCTGGGTCACCGCTGCCTCCGCCCTGGCGGCAAGAGCCACCAACTGCGAGGTGCTGACCTATCTGCCGGAGATGCTGGTGGACGAGAATAAAATGCTTGCGGACATTGAAGCCGCCTGGGCAAAGGGCAAGGGCCTGCTGGTGACGGTTTCCGAGGGCATCTGCGGCCTGGACGGAAAGCCTCTGGCCTCTACCGGTATCGTAGACGGCTTCGGCCACGTCATCCCCGGCGGCACCGCCCAGCACGTCACCGATCACATCATTCAGAAGCTGAACATCAAGTCCCGTGCGGAAAAGCCGGGCCTGTTGGGAAGAGCCGCCATCCCCTACGCCTCCCGGGTTGACCAGCTGGAAGCCTACGCGGTAGGCAAGAAGGCTGTGGAAGCGGCCCTGGCCGGGGAAACGGACTATATGGTGGCCATCGACGCCCACCGTGGAGAAAATTATTCCTTCGATCTGTTCCTGGCCCCCCTGTCCCAGGTGGCCAACGTGGAAAAGAAGTTCCCCATGGAGTGGATCGTGGACGGCAACAAGATCGACGACCGGTTCTTCGATTACGCCATGCCCCTGATGATGGACGGGATGCCGGATTACGCGATCCTGCGGTAAGAAGCACACAATACGTCTTTTCGGAACACAGGCGGAGAGAATGGATTTTTATAAAGTATCAGTACAAAAACGGAGGCAAAATCAACTATGAAGCACATTTACTTAAACCTGAAGCGCTTTGACGTGCCGGTAGCTCTGGGCGGCGTCAATCGCCTGGCGCCCCTGAAGGATTGGGGCGCGGCGGTGGTAGGCGGCACTCAGGAGGCACTGAAGGCCTACGACCCTGCCGAGGTGGAGTTCGTTCAGTACCTGCCCGAGGCCCATCTGCTGTCCGCTGTGGCGGCCCGGAGCGAGGGCAGCCCCGTTCAGCTTGGCAGTCAGGGCGTCTACCGGATGAACACCGCCGTGGGCGGAAACTTCGGCGCCTTCACTACCAACCGTCCCGCCTCTGTGGTGGCGGCCATGGGCTGCACCTCTACCCTGATCGGCCACTGCGAGGAGCGCAACGACAAGAAGGGCATTCTGGCTGAGGCCGGCGTGGCGGACACCGCCGCGGTAAACCGTCTGCTGAACCAGGAGATCCGCTGCGCTCAGGCTTCCGGTCTGACGGTGCTGTACTGCATCGGCGAGACCAGCGAGGAGCAGTCCCAGTGGGAGACGGTGCTGGGCGAGCAGCTGGACGCGGGCCTGGACGGCGTGGACAGGAACA
>CAYMWT010000064.1:1852-10735 GCA_964394055.1 uncultured Oscillospiraceae bacterium | reverse complement strand
GATAATAAGCAATCTTAAGACCAATCTGGCGATAGTATTCTTCATATTCTGTTTTTATGTCCATCCCTCCTTAATCTATCTATTTTACTCGATAAGGACAAAGATTGACATGGATTCAAGAATATGTTATTATAATTAACAATTATAAATATGTGTTTTATAGCGCATGTTTATGGAGGCAATTATGGAAAATGCGGCATTCAAGTCCAATCGGTTGCTCCAGATCTTTGTACGCCTGCAAAAGGGAGAAATTTTGAATAAGCAACAGTTAGCGCAGCAATTCGGGGTCACGCAGAGAAGCATTCAGCGTGATGTAGAATCGTTGCGCTTTTTTCTGGCGGAACAGCATAGCCCTTACGATGTTGTATATGACCGGTCGGCACAAGGCTACCGTTTACATCAGGATGACTCTATGCTACTGAGCAACAGTGAAGTCTTGGCAGCCTGTAAAATCCTACTGGAAAGCCGTTCCATGTGCAAAAGCGAAATGTTCCCGATTTTGAATAAGATGATTGCAAACTGTGTTCCGGAGGAAAACCGAAAGGCCGTTGAGAAGATGTTGGCGAATGAAAAATTCCACTACATAGAGCCGCACCATAATAAGCCCATTTTGGAAGGGCTGTGGGAGATTGGACAGGCGGTACAGAATCACCAGCTTCTAGAAATCACTTATGAGCGGATTAAAGAACCCAAGCTGGCAACTAGAGTTGTAGAGCCTGTAGGAATCATGTTTTCGGAGTATTATTTCTATCTGACGGCCTATTCTCACAATATTGAGTGGGATAATTGGAATTGGAAGCGATCCGACAAATCACCCACAGTGTATCGAATTGACCGTATTGCTTCTTTCAAAGTTCTGAATGAGCATTTTCGTGTTCCTTACACAGAGAGGTTCGAGGAAGGAGAGTTCCGCAAGCGGATTCAGTTTATGTATTCTGGCAAGCTACAAAAGGTGCAGTTCTACTACATTGGGCCTTTGCTGGAGCCCGTTTTGGATCGCTTGCCTACCGCAAGAGTTTTAGAACAGACGAAGGATGGTTGGCTCATTGAAGCGGAAGTATTTGGAAACGGAATCGAAATGTGGCTGAGAAGCCAGGGGGATTATGTAAAGCTTTCAGGAGAAGGGGAGAAATAGAATGGGATATTGTATTGGCTCGTTTAATATTAGAGACTTCAACTTCTCTAGCCAGGCCTCTGATGGGGAAGAAATGAAACGTGATTTCAAGAAAATAGCGGATATCATTATTAAGGAAAACTTCGATATTGTTGCGATTCAGGAAGTAAACGCTGAAATTGCCATCAAGTATCTGACATCCATTTTGAATTCGTATAAAACCAGCAGAAGAGAATATGCATATAGCTTTGGAGCAGATATGCCAACCCATTCCAAAGACCCAGAGAGATACGGATTCATATGGAACATGAAAAGGCTACGCCTGATGGAATTCCCATATAAAAAGAATCCTACCTATTACACCAATGCACAGGGTGTCCAACTGCTTCGGCCACCTTATTACGGGAGATTTACCGCAAGAGGGATGCAGGGTGGGTCAAATTTTGAACTAAGAATAATAAACGTCCATATAAAAGATGCAACATCCGAGGCTGAGCGAATTGAGGAATTTAATATTTTGGTAAAGCAAGTTTTACCAAGGATTTGCGATCACCAGGAACTCTCTATTCATAATGAAGTAATGCCTGCATATACAGTTTTGCTTGGAGACTATAATCTTGTTTTAAACAAGGGGCCAAAGGCAACTCTGAAAATTGATCCCATAACTACTACAAATTATACTGGCAGGCAAAGGTCATACCGTACCTTACAGGAGGAGAAAACATCCCTCCGGAAACCAAATCTTTATATTACGCAAAGGACTGTTGAAGAGTGCTATGCCAATAATTACGATCATTTCACCTGTGAAGAAGATCTGGTGTCAAAGCTAAAGCTAAAGGTTAGCCGGGTGGACGCATTAACACAATACATAGAGGAGATAGAGCCTGTAGAAAAATTGACCGCATACAGAAAGAAAGTATCTGACCATGTCCCGATTAAAATGGTTGTGAACTTGAAATAAAAATATAGTGAGAGGAGAAATATTAGATTATGGAAAATCCGATGCAGAAGGTACCCCTCAAAGAGGAATACAGCGAAACGGACAAGCTTCGTGCCGCTTATGCCTTAAATATGTGCAACGTATCGGTGTCACAGATTGTGGATTACAAGGATTCTTATATTCTGGATCAGGAATATGACACAATTCTCAACAATTTAAATTTAGAGCAGATCCCGAAGGATGATGCGCTGCTGCGGATTCTGATTGAGCTGCTGAACGCCATTACTTTTTTCCGGATTCAGGACAAGAAAAAAATTCGTATTGAGCAAGAATTCCAAAACAAAACAAAATCTGCCATATGGTCAGCAATCCCAAATCTTTCGATGATTGTCGCTTCCGGGAATCCAATAGTGATCGCATATTCCTTAGCTACGCAAGTCGGCATTGGATATATGAATTACCGGAAGGAGAAGGCGAGAGCGGCAATTGAAAAAGGTGAGCAAGAAACTGAACTGGAAATTACTGCAATTGAGCAATTCAATGCGTTAAGGCGTGAATTGTTTACTACAGCATGGCGATTGGCGGATAGGTATCAATTCCCGGATCGGTATCGTTTAACCGAAAAACAAATCGCACAGTATAATGCTATTCTCATGGACACGGACGAATTAAGAAAATACGCCCGTATGGAGGCAATTCAGAATAAGTTTGAGGCCTACCCGCAATTTTGGTACCAGATGGGCCATACTGCGGCCTATATTGCTCAAAGTGATGAAATAGAGCTGGAGGTAGAAACAAGGGCTTTTTATCAGCGGAAGGCTGTGGAGCTCTTTGAGAAGTTTTTCGGTCTTAACAAGTTTAATATTTTGCGTGAAGATCACATTGCTGCCTCTGCTGCGTTGGAGTATGCGGATTTGCTGCTGCTTGAGTCTCCTAGAAATTCTGAAACCAAGGAAAAAGTTTTGAGATGCTTGGATGAAACCATTGGAATGGCAGGAAATGCAAATGATATTTTGCAGCTTTATGCCATTTCCTATTTGAAATGTGGTGGCATTGATCAGGCAGCTAAGCTTTTGAAATATTTGGTTAATGAAGAATATAATACAATCACGAATGCCAAACTGCTAAGCCGTTTGTATGCTAGTAAATTTAGGGTATCAGATTATAATGAGCAGTATAAGATTCGTGCTGAGTATAATACGCTTGCACTTCGTGTTGATTCTCAGTTTCTTTTCCCGTTACCCAAAGCGGTGGATGAAAGTGACACACAGCTACTGGAATCGTATATGAAGCAGCAAAAATACATTTTGATATCTGAATATCGTTCGTGCATTAAACAATATGCTAAAAAGCTTAACATAAAATATCAGCAGATAGATAATAATATTCTTCAAGTTATGGATGAAAAAGTAATTGACCTGCTTGAAGAAACTGTAACGGGATTGGATATGCTACCCCTATTTGGTAATATGCCAAACAAATACCTGTTCACGGATTCCATTCGTTTAAAAATTTATGATTCTGCAAAAGGCCAAGGAATATCCAGCAAATCGTATCAGGAATACACTGGAGAATTTTTTAGGAATCTGGAAGCATTTATCTCAAAAAAGATTCAGGCTATGACAACATCAAATGAGCTGGAAAATGCAAGCATTGAGTTGTACACTTTTTGCATAGAAGATCATCTAAATTTGCCTGCGCAAAAAAACCAAAGCAAACAAGAGAATACAATAAATCCCTCAGGGACTGAGTCTAAGTACTTCATTTATAAAAAGAATAGCAGTGAAAACCGGGAAGTATGCAGTATTAAACCGCCTCGGGAAAAGATAGAAGAAGCTATCTTCGGCTTTTATACAGATTTTCTTGTTAATAGGGGTACAAGCGATACAAAATTGTATTCTCGTGGGAAAAAGGAATTCGAGGACTATTTCAATCAGAATGGACTTCACAGATGGAAGTCTGAGGTATTGCTTGTAATTGATGATACAACCAAAAGAGATTCTGACCTGTGGTTTACCTATGATGGGCTTGCACTTGTTTACAAAAATGGTGTGAGTACAGTAGTACCGTATAACGAAGTGAAAATGGTTAAGTACGGTGGTGAAAAAAAGGGCACTTATTTAGAATTGGATTGGCCGGATATCTATGAAAATCCGTGGGTTGATTTCAATTATTTAAATCAGTTAATATCAAAAGTGCGGGAAATATCCTATTAATAAAGAATGGGAGAGAAATTATGAGTAAGAAAAAGAGCGTTCTTTCAAAGCTAAGTAACAATCAGGCTAAAAAATGTCATGGAATCATACATTCATTCTCCGCTACAGCGGGCGCAGCAGGAACCGGATTGGCACAAATTCCAGTGGCAGATAGCGCAATCATTATGCCCACCCAAATCGCCATGGTCATATCGCTCGGAAAGGTCTTTGACTTGAATATAACAAAAACTGCGGCCAGTGCAATCATCAGGAGTGCTGCGGCGTCTTTTATCGGGAGAGCTACCACTCAGGTACTTGTAGGGTGGGTACCCGGCCTTGGCAACGCTATAAATACAGCCACAGCAGCAGGCATTACGGAACTTATTGGCTGGAATGCCGTTGCCACGTTTATGAAAGATCCAGAGGCACACGTAGAAAAGAAAGAAGATAATTTTACTCCCATCTGTAAAGATGAAGAAACAAATGCAAATTTAAGTGAGCTTCAGAAGCGTGCAGATGATTTGGTCAAACGTGTGTGGAAAATCATCAATGGAGAAGGAACGGGCCATGTAGACTATGATTTGTTGGAAAAAGAATTCCAAGAGCTTGATGAGCAGGGGTATCAAGGTGATGATTCATACAGAGAGGCAAGAGTAGCATTATGTAAATATATGGTTGAACAGTGAAATAAGTCATATCTCTTGCTATAGGTTTCCTATAAAAAACATACTTTCTCGGGTCAAAAGGAGCTTAGGAGGAAATACTGTGAAACAAAGATTTACTTGCTGGATTTTGGCATTTTCTTTAATTCTTTCCCTGGTGCCCTTCCCGGCACTGGCGGAAGAGAAATCCCAGGGCATCTGCCCCCATCATACAGAGCATACCGCCGAATGTGGCTATGCGCCTGAGGTGGCGGAAATTCCCTGCAACCATGTTTGCAGCAAGGAAAGTGGCTGCATCACCGAAGTTACCCACTGCATCCATGAACATGGGGAAGAGTGCTATAGTGATGGTATACTCCCAGCGGAAGGGGAAGAAAAAACGGCGGACACTTGCAGCCATATTTGCAGCAAGGACAATGGGTGCATTACTGAAATATGTAACTGTATTCACACACATGACGAAAACTGCGGTTATCAGCCGGGACAGGAAGAAAAACCTTGTAATTTTGTCTGTGAGGTATGTAATTCCGAAAAAGAGGAACATAATTCGGAGCTTCAGCCAGAACCAGACACTTGCAGCCATGGCAATGCAGCAGATACCTGTGATTTATGTCAAATAGAAAAGGTAATTGAGAGTCTTCCCACTGAGGAAGATATACTGGCTTTGGATAATGAAGGGCAGAATCAGGTTTATGCTACCCTCCAATCTGTTACAGACGATTATAATCTACTGTCAGAAGAGCAGCAGCAAGGGATTTCCAACAGAGAAAAGCTGTTTACCCTGCACCAGGCATTCAACGCAATGACAGAGAAAGCACCGGAAGAAGAACAGAAAAACGTATGGGTAGAACTGATTCTGGATAAGCCATCTGGTGATTATAATCTGGGAGATACTGTTCAGGCCCAGGCAAAAATCTATGGAGTGACTGGCGAGCCTGAGATTCGCTACACAATCACACGATTGGGTGAAGATGATGATTACTGGGGAAATGGATCTGTCGTAGATACGTGCGATACAACGCAGACCAGTTATTCCTTTACACCATCTGTTGGCGGTCGGTATATGTTTATGGTTTCTATACCAGGTCATACAGAAAGAGAATATTTCACTGTCAAGGATTCTTCGCTGATGCTTGAGAGAGTATTCTCTCCGAAGACAGTGGTAAAAGTAGGGGAGCCGATCCAGTTTATCTGTCAAACCTCCGGATCAGGCAAAGTCAAAAGCGTTACCTATCGCATTGATTCCAGTTATAATGTACAGGAGGAAATTCATACTGGAACAGATCTAAACTATACTTATTATCCACAGAAAGCGGGACTCTATTACACCTGTGCGGTAACATTGGAAAATGAAAACGGTGCCATCTATAAAAAGAATCTGAGTTTTACTGTTACTGACAAGGATTCTTGTGTTTTGACAGGGATTGACCTGTCAGCGAAAACAGTGAAACCAGGTGAAGCGGTAACGATCACTCCTGCTGTTGACAGCAATCAAGAGATTAGTTCCATAGAGTATACGATAGAATATCCGATTTGGGGAGATGGCCCCCAAACCATAACAGCAGGTGATTTACAGCCTATTGTGTTTACTCCCCCAGATAGCGGAGAATATCGCATCAGCGTTAAGTTGATCGATAAGGGTGGACTTGAGACAGTACAGTATACAACGCTCTATGTTACGGACAGTATTGTGGCGTTTACAGCCGGGTTCTCTGAAAACTGCATCAATCTGGGTGAATCTGTTGATATCGTATTTGACACAATGGGTGAAGGTTCAATCGTCCGTGCAGAATATGATATTCAAAAGATCTGGGACTTTGGACAGCCTCATGTCTACTATTCTGGTGAAGATGTCCATTGGACATTCACTCCGGAAAGTGGAGGAATTTACGTTTTTCATAGAGCCATAGTCTATAACGACAAAGGAGAAAGCTTTGATATTCGCCCCTATACCAACGAATGCCAGCTAGTTGTTCGACAGGGGGCATATATATCGGATGTCGTATGCTCCGCTAAGAGGATTCCCCTGGGAGACTCCATTACTTTTACGCCTGTTATCGACGGTGAGGGTGCAGCGGTTAAAGCACGCTATGAGATTTTCTGGGAAGGCGGCGATACCTACAACGGAGGATACTTTATCGCAGATTCCGCAGATTCGTTTACCTGGACGCCCCCGACCACAGGGCAATATGAGAGTACCGTAACGATAACCAATGATATTGGAGTCAGTTCCTGCTACAAAGTATCCTTTGAAGTGGTTGAGGAAACGTTGAAGCTGGACTCTTTGACCCTGGACAATTCGGAGACCCATCCAGGCAGCACAGTCACGGCCAAGGCAATCTTCTCTGGAGAAGGCTCTGTTGACAGCTATGTGTATACCCTTTATTATAAGGCTTCTCAAGGTGCGGAAGAGTCAGTTGTAAGGACAGAACCCAGCAAGGATACTTCTTTCCATTTCCAACCGGACAGGGCTGGTCTATATCGTGTAACACTGGACGTCACAACAGCTATGGGAAATACGTTCCATGAAGAGACAGAATTACTGCATGTAACTGAGGAACTGTCTGAAGGCACTGTAGACAGCACTGTGAAAGTCACAGGCGAGAAGCCAAGCGGCAGTAATATTAGTCTGGAAGGAGCCTCCGTAGGTGGCTTGGATAGGGAGGAGGAAGCCCAAAAGGAGGCTGGTAAACATATCTCGCTCACGGTTATCTTAAAGTATATCAGCGAGGGATTCGCAGGCTCTTCCGATTTGTTTGAAATTGCCTTCACAAAGAACGGGGAAAGTCTCGACCATACAGAAACCGTTCTGGAATTCAAGATCCCCTTTAATTTCTCCCATAAGACGGATATCACAGTTTACCGGGCTCGTGAAGGATCTGCTGGTAAGCTCCAGATGCTCAGCGGTAGACCGGACAACCCTCAGAATGGGACAGCCTATGTCGATGTCAAGAATGGCTGCATCTATCTCTATACCAATCAGCCTTCTCTTTATGCCATCGGGTATGATACTGTGGCAGAAGTTACCTACATAGACGGCACCAATATTTTGAAGACCCAGGATTATATTGAGGGACAAGGGCTTTCCAAGCTGTATAAGCCTACGAAATCCGGCTATCGGTTTGACGGTTGGTATGCGGAAAAGGAGCTCAAGACAAGAGTCACATCCATTACTAAGGACATGACTGGGGATATCACCCTTTACGCCAAGTGGCGCAAGAGCAGTCTGGGAATCTGGGATAATCCCAGAACCGGCGACTACATTATGATTGCGGTTGGAATCTTGGCTGTTTCCGGCATAGGACTTGGGGGCCTGTTGTATTGGAGCAAACGTAAGAAAAAGAACTAAATAGTTGTGGGCAGTCATTCGTAACAGAATGGCTGCCCGTTTCTTATTGTCTGAAAATTTGTAGTAAAGTTGGGATCTTCAATTATATATTGTCCTCCTGAATGAGGGAAACTCGTATTTCTGTGGGATGATCCAAAGAAAATACGGTTACAATGACAGTGATGGGAGGATGAAGTGTGAATACCCCAACAAAGGAAATCATGACGAAATATCTCCATCTCCAATACTGGAATAAATACCTGCTGGAGAGGGGCGTCATTACCCGAAAAGAGTATCTGCAAATGGCAGAGAAGATCCGCCGGAGGTATCCGGCGGTGTGAACAAAAAAGGAACTGCCGTGAAAAGCAGTTTCTTTTTTATGAAAAGTTGTAATACGGTGCAACTTGACATATGTCAAGTAACGAACAAAGGATGGCTCCCGAACAAAGGGAACCATCCTTCTTGATACATATTCATTTTAACCCGGATAAAAGGCCACCTTGATAACCCCATCCCGCCGGTTTTCAAACAGGTCATAGGCTTCTTCGATCCGGCTCAGGGGGAAACGGTGGGTAATCAGGGGCGTGGTATCGATTTTCCCTTCGGCGATCAACGCCAGGGCCTCATCGCAGTTGCAGCCGTCC
>CAYMWT010000064.1:0-1842 GCA_964394055.1 uncultured Oscillospiraceae bacterium | reverse complement strand
ACACCGCCGGTTTTGAAGGTCAGGTTCTTCCCATACATATCCGGCAGGGGCAGGGTTTGCGGCCCATCGTACAGGGCGACAACGGTCACAATGGCGTTGGGACGGGCAAGCTGCCATGCCATACGGAAGGTATCATTGCCTCCCGCAACCTCCAGCACCACGTCAGCGCCGCCGTGGGCGCTGTGCTGCGCAACGGAGGCTTCTACGGTTTCCGGGGTGGCGGTGATGACCTCCGGATAAAGTTCCCGGACAAACTGAAGACGGGATTCGTCTATGTCACAGAGAATGATTTTGGCGGGAGCGTACAGCCGGACGCATTGGAGGGTACAAATTCCCGTGGGGCCTGCGCCGATGATGAGAACCGTGTCCTCTGGGTTAATCTCGGAAATTTTCGCCGCCCAGTAGCCTGTGGCTAATACGTCTCCCACAAAGAGGGCCTGTTCATCGGTGACATTTGCCGGAATCTTATTCAGCCCCTGATTGGCACAGGGCACACGGACATACTCCGCCTGTCCGCCGTCGATCCGGCAGCCCAGCGCCCAGCCGCCGTTGGGGTCTTCACAGTTATTCACCCAGCTGTGCTTGCAGAAGAAGCACTCTCCGCAGAAGGTTTCCACATTCACCGTGACCCGATCTCCAGGCCGAACAGCGGTGACAGCTTCGCCTACCTGCTCCACAACACCCACCATCTCGTGACCGACGGTGATGCCGGGTACGGCTCTCGGAACGGAGCCGTGCTTGATATGCAGGTCGCTGGTACAGATGCTGCCGAGGGTTACCCGGACGATGGCGTCTGTGGGGGATTGGATGGTGGGAATGGGCTTTTCCTGTAGGGTGAATTTGCCTTTTTCTATGTAAGTATATGCCAGCATGGGATTGCCTCCTGTTTGTTATGGGTACATCTTTTCTATGACTGAACTATACCCCCTTATACCCGGTTAAGTCAAGAGGCAAAAATGATGGATGAAGCCCTTACTCCGGAAGAAAAACGCTTTAGTAAAACGTAAACAAGTAAATGCAGTAAAAGCAGTTGACAGCGCTGGTAAAGTTGGTTATAATTAAGTAAATCGTAAACCACTAATTTTTGGAGGTACGCCGATGTTTATAGGCAGGCACCAGGAATTGAATACACTCCACAAGCTGTATAATTCCGGTAAGTTTGAATTTGCGGTTATTTACGGTCGCCGTCGGGTAGGCAAAACCGCTTTGATAAGCGAGTTCACAAAAGATAAAGCTACCATTTTCTTTACCGGCGTGGAGACGAACGCAAAGCAAAATTTGGATAACTTTTCCAGATGTATTATGGAATATAGCACGGGTATCGCTGCCGATTCCTCCTTTGCGTCCTTTCAGTCGGCGCTGGAATATGTTTTTGAATTGGCAAAATCGAAAAGGATTGTGCTTGTTATCGACGAATACCCCTATGTCGCCCGTGCATCCAAGAGCCTTGCTTCTACGCTCCAGCTTTTGATTGATAAAAATAAAGACAGCTCCAAGCTGTTCCTGATTCTTTGCGGTTCTTCTATGTCCTATATGGAGGACCATGTTTTGGCATACAAAGCGCCGCTTTACGGAAGAAGAACGGCACAGCTGAAAATCAATCCCTTTGATTTTTTCGAAGCCTGCCGCTATTTCACACGGTTTTCGGATACCGACAAGGCGCTGGCATACGGGATTGTGGGAGGAACGCCCCAGTATCTGACGCTGATAGATGACAGCCTTTCCATTGAGGAAAATATCAAAAACACCCACCTGAATCCCAACTCTTCTATTTTTGAAGAGCCGAGCAATTTGCTCAAGCAGGAAGTCCGTGAACCGGCGATTTACAATGCGGTGATTACG
>CAYMWT010000063.1:0-10780 GCA_964394055.1 uncultured Oscillospiraceae bacterium | reverse complement strand
TTCCAGAGGAAAGAAAAAATGGGTTGATTTTTCGGCTGGTTTTTCCTATACTCTACATGAAGAACCTAAGGAAGCTCTGATTAAATCGGCAAGAGCTGACAGCGAGAGATTTTGGCTCAGCCGAAAGTTCTCAAAATGTGGGAATACTTTGTGTATTTCCCATTTTGAGAACTGCGCGGATGGGGCAAAAGATCCGCTGTTCAGCCGAAGACGATTTATTCAGAGCTTCCCTTAGTCATAGCAGCGAATCATGCAGCTGACTTCCTGATCACCATATTTGGCAGTGACGGAGGTGGTGCCGGCCTTCAGAGCCGTTACATTGCCCTCCTCGTCCACCTTGGCAATATGAGGATGCTCACAGCTCCATTCCACATCCGTGGGCTGCAAATCGCAATCCAGCTCCAGCTGGAACTCATAGTAGACCTTCAGCCGGATATCTGTCTTCTTCAGCTTCAGCTCCACATCCTTCAGACCGTCATCCACTTCCTCCGTCTCGGTAGGCACGGTGGTGGCCTCCGTGGGAGGCTCTGTCTCCTTGGAGAAATTACAGGTCACCCGGCAAGGCATCTCGATGGTGCCGCAGATCACGTTGATCACCGTTTCGCCCTCGCCTACCGCCGTCACCTGGCCGTCCTCGCTGACCGTGGCAATGCTTTCGTCAGCGGAAACAAACCGCAGCTTATCCGTGGTATTCTCCGGCAGGGCATGGACATTGATCAGGAACTTCTGACCCGGGGTCACCAGCTCCGCGTCTCCTGTGGCAGAGCCGCTGAGCAGCGCCAGGCTTTCACAGGGAATGGTCGGCTCAGTGGTTTCCGCAGGCTGGGTCTGCACCGTAGGCGCCGCTGTAGAGGGTGCCTCAGTCTCCTTGTCTCCCATGCCGGGCAGATAGAACCGGAAGAAGAGGAAGGCCGCGGCAATCAGCAGCAGCGCGATCAGAGCGGTAAGCAGCACGATCAAAGCGGTATGCTGCTTGGGCGGCTCCTCAAAATCATCCTCCTCATACACTTCCCGATCCGGCTTTTCCGGAGAGGTGGCGGAACCCGTATTGACCTCGTCAAAATCAAAAATTTCCCGCTTTTTCGGGGCAGTCTTGGCATCCGTCAGCAGTTCATCCATCATCAGCTCGCCGCTAAGCATATTCGCTGCCTCATCCCGGGTGCAGCCGCAAATGGGGCAGCGTTCCGCCGTATCCGGATACGTTGTCCCGCAAACATCGCAAATAATTTTACCCACAATCGGTACCTCCAATCTGTTTCCAGACTTGCTACATTTTACAATGCGACATTATACCACGCTTTTCCAAAGAATACAACTACAAAAGTGTTGCTTTTTTTGCCATTTTATTTTATGATATATGGGTTAAGGAGGCGATCAAATTGTCAGATCCAAAACTCATCTCTCCTTTGCTGGATGGATTCGCCATGGGAGCTCCCATGAGCAGCCACGACGGCGTCCAGTGCTGTCCCGCAATCCGAGAAAACTCAGATAAGAAATACATAGTCAAAATCATCTCCATTCCTGCCTCCCAGGTTCAGATGGACGCCCTGCTGCTGGCAGGAGCCTACCGGGATCCGGCGGATGCCATGGACTACTTCAAGACCCTGGGGGAGGATGTGATAAAGGAAGCGGAATTCCTTCAGAAGCTTTCCAAACTGGATGGATTCCTCAGCTACGAAAGCTGGCAGATGGAACCCATTACCAGCAAGCGTCTGGGCTACCAGGTCTATCTGGTAGGCACCTACAAGCGTTCTCTGGAAAAATACGTCCGGCGCAATCCCGTAACCCATCTGGAAGCGGTGAACCTGGGCCTGGATCTCTGTTCGGCCCTGTCCGTCTGCCGGGAGGCGGGCGCATTGTATGTGGATCTCAAGCCCAACAACGTTTTTGTATCCGATAAAAAGGAATATCGCATCGGTGATTTGGGCTTTGTCCAGATGGACGCCATGAAGTATACCGCTCTTCCGGACAAGTACCGCAGCGTCTATACGCCGCCGGAGCTTCACGATCCCATGGCTTCCCTGAATCTCACCGCTGACACCTACGCGGTGGGCATGATCCTGTACCAGCTGTACAATGAAGGGCAGCTTCCCTTCCGGGACAAGGCTCCTGAGGAGCCTCTTCCCTCTCCTGCCAATGCGGACTATGAGCTGGCGGAGATCATCATGAAGGCCATTCATCCCGATCCGGCCCAGCGCTGGACGGATCCCAAGGACATGGGCAAGGCCCTGGCCGGATACATGCAGCGAAATGTGATCAACGATACCCCCATCACGCCCTACACCGCTCTGGAGCTTCCCGATGAGGAGCCGTCTAAGGAGGAGACCATCCGCATTCCCGCCCTGGTTGGTGCCGCCGGGAAAACAGCGGAGGAGGCAGCGGAAACGGAAGCGGCCGCAAACGAGGCCGAAGAACCCGCTGAGACGGAAGCGGGAGAAGATCCGGCGGAGGTCGTACCCCAGCCCGCCGATTCCGACGAAACCCTTCCGGGTGATTCGGACGCCGATACCCTTCTGCCCCATGAAATGTCCGACGAGCTTTCCAGGATCATGGAAAAGGCGGATGATCTGCTTTCCCACGAGACCCCTGAGGGTGTCACTGTCCCGGAGATTCCGGAGCAGCCGGATCCCTTCGCCTTTGTTGCCAGGAACTTTGACGAGGTGGACGATACCGACGTTCCCTTTGACCCTGTGATGAATGAGGAGCGGGATCGGAAGGAAGAGGAAAAGCAGCGGAAGAAGGCCCTCAAGGCTGAGGCCCGGAAGCGCCGGGCTAAAAAGCTTCTGACGACCCTGATCATCCTGGTCATTCTGGCGGCCCTGGGCTTCGCCGGATTCTGGTATTATCAGAATCAATACCTGCAAAGGGTCGATGCCATCCATGTCACCGGAGACCGGGATCAGCTTACCGTCACCGTGGACAGCCAGATTGATCCCTCTCTGCTCACCGTTGTCTGTTCGGACAGCTACGGAAACGTAAAGAGCCAGACCATGACCGCCCAGGGAATCTCCTTCACCGACCTGCTGCCCAATTCCATTTACCGGGTAGAGCTGCAAATTGAAGGCTTCCACAAGCTGGTGGGTCAGACCTCGGATATCTTCACCACCGATACCACCACCAACATTGCGTCCTTCACCGCCGTTACCGGCTCCGTGGACGGTTCTGTGATGCTGAACTTTGCTGTGGACGGCCAGGAGCCTTCGGAATGGACGGTTGTCTACCAGACCGAAGGTGAGGAACCCAGAAAGGAAACCTTTACCGGCCACTCCATCACCATCAACGGTCTTTCCGTAAGCAAGGTCTACACCTTCACCCTGGAGGCCGGAGAGGATCTGTCCCTCAGCGGCAATACCTCTCTGGAGTTCATGGCCTCCCGGCTGATTCTGGCCCAGGATCTGACCATCACCTCCACAGGCAGCAATGACATGACCGTCCACTGGAACGCTCCCGGTGACATTGTGGTAGACAGCTGGAACGTCCGCTGCTACAGCGATTCCGGCTATGAGGAGCAGAGAACCGTAGCCGATACCGAGGTTTACTTTACCGGTTTGGATCCCGCCCAGAGCTACACCGTGGAGGTCACCGCCTCCGGTATGACCCAGGCAGCCCGCACTAGCATCACCGCCAACCCCATTCTTATCACTGCGTTCCACGTGGACGACACCGATTCCGATGGATTGACCCTGACCTGGGAGCATACCGGCGCCGCTCCCTCCGGAGGCTGGCTGGTGATCTACACCATTGACGGCAGCGAGGGCGCTAGCGTGATTAAATGTGACAGCCCCAGCGCTTCCCTTTCTCCCCGGCTCCCCGACGCGGAATACCAGTTCACCGTTCACGCGGCTGACTCCACCTCCATTTTTGGCAATGTCTACAGCTATACCTCTCCGGAGGCCCCGGACTTCTCCTATGAGGACAGCGGCCTGTCCGCGGAGAACATCGAGGCCCATCTGGTGAAGACGCCGGATCAGGAGGATTGGCAGTTTGACAGCATGAGCGAGGAGGACTTCACCGACCAGTTCCAGGTGGGTGACGGTATCTCCGTTGTCCTCCATGGCACCACCAATTTCCACCTGCTCGGGTATGAGCTGAACATCCTGTATGTGATTGAGGACGGTCACGGAAACGTAATGCCGGAGTATACCTCCCAGGCCAGCGACTGGTGGAAGGAGCTTTGGTATGCCGGTGATTATCACTATGGCGAGCTGGACGTTCCTACCATTCCCCAAACCCCCGGCAGTTATAAGCTGAAGGTGTATTTTAACGCAATGAAGGTCGCGTCCATGGACTTTACCATTTCCGAATAAGGCTTTTCCCCGCTGCTCTGCATGGCAGCGGGGAAAACACTATGTGGCAGTGTTTGTGATTTTCGCACAAAGGTAACATAATAATTTGATTTTTCATTAGGAAAAGCTCTGATTTGTTTTAAGATCCTGTTAAAGTTCACACATTTCCGAAGGAAATATGCTATAATGCAAACCGTTCAAAGCCTATGGGCTTGGAAAAAAACAAAAAGGAGTCAATGCAATGCGCGGAAAAAGTCATCGTCTTCTTGGTCAGTATCTGGTTGCGCATTATATGGACGGCGTTCCTCAGCGGTATCAGAAGGCCTTTCTCTTTGGCTGCATCGAGCCGGATCGGAATCCCGCCACTTATTTAAAGGGTTCTCTTCACCATCAGTGGCTTCGGGGCCATAATTACCGGAACGCCCGTCCCTTCATGTGGCACATTGCCCGGCGTCTGGAAGCCAAGGATCAGCTGAATCTGTTTGACTATTACACTCTGGGGAAGCTGATCCACTATACCACCGATGCCTTTACCTACGCCCACAACGATATGTTCACCACCAATCTGGGGGATCATCGGGAGTATGAGGCTGCCCTTCAGAATCACTTCCTGAACTACATCCAAAGCAACCCCAAGGTCACCCACGAAAACGCCCGATCCATTATGGAGGCCATTTACAGCTATCACAAGGTGTACTGCACCCTGCCCGCCAATATCCACACCGATGCCAAGTATGCCCTGCGGGCCTGCTGCTGTGTGCTGGCCGTGCTGTTTTTCCCTCCGATTCTTTAAATTCAGGAGCGCTATATCATGTTCACAACCCTTTTTTTCTGGGGGCTGGATGGAACGGCAGCAGCAATTTTGCTGCTGCCGATCTTCTGCCTACTGCACAAGCGCTGCTTTCACAGCATCCGGAAAACCATCTGGTACTATCTTCTGGCTCTGTATCTCTGTGCTGTCTATGTAGTGGTGGGTCTTCCGGACATCCGGTATATCCGGCTGGATTTCAACATCAATCTGAAGCCCTTCGCCTATATGTTCTCCGCTTATCAATCCAGCCTCCTCAATGTGGTGCTGTTTGTGCCTCTGGGCTTCTTTCTTACTGTGCTTTGGAAGCCCTTCGGAAATGTTCTCCGGACGATTTTGTTCGGCTTTTCCATTTCCCTGATCATTGAGCTGCTGCAAATTTTTACTTACCGTGCCACAGATGTAAACGACCTGATCACCAACACCTTCGGCACCCTGATTGGCTGGTGTGTGGGACGGCTTGCCCTGCGCCTGATTCCCGGGCTGAAGCCGGAGGCGGACACCCAAAACGCCTTTGCCGTCTGTGCCATCAGCTTTGGCGTCATGTTCTTCCTCCACCCCTTTTTGGCCGACTATATTGTGTCCATTCTTCTGCATTAAACAGGCGCTGCCTTCCCGTGATGCTCACGGAAGACGGCGCTTTTTCTTTTCCTGTGTAAATCATTTTCCCTGATCCAATCGTTATAGTAAGTAAGAAGCGCTTCTGGAGGAACATCCCATGAAGATAGACAAACAGTTAGAACGGATCACCCAAGGGGACAGCCAGGCCCTGACCGCCCTGGTAGAGCAGCTGTACCCGGAGATCCTGCGCTACTGTCTCTGGCACGCCCCGAACCCTTCCCTGGCGGAGGACGCCGCCCAGGAAACCTTTCTCAAAGCACTCCGGTATTTTGACAAAAACGCCCATAAGGGCAGGTGTAAGGCTTTTTTCTATCAAATCGCCGCCAATACCTGCATCGACATGAAGCGAAAGAAATCCTTAGCAGAGAGCTCCATGGAGGATATGGAGGTTCCCGACCCAAATTCCCCCCTGGAACAGCTCCAATCCGAGCTGCGCTTTCAGGAGCTGGTGTGGCACCTGCCGGAGGACGCCCGAGAGCTGGTCATTCTGCGCTATGGTCAGGATCTGACCATGCGTGAGATTTCCCAGGTCACCGGCCTGCCCCTGCGCACGGTGCAGTCCCGACTCCGGGCCGCTTTGAAGAAGCTGAAAAAGCAATTGGAAGGAGGCTGAAATCATGACAAATCACGAACTGGAAACCCAATTGCGGAACGCACTGCACAGTCCCGGCGTTCCCATTCCCCCGGAACAGGTTCAGAAAACCCTGTCCCTGACACGCGCGTCCATTGCCAAAAAAGCCCCTTTAATGAGGCTGTCCTACTGGGCTTTTCTCGGCACTCAGGTTCGGTTCATCGGCTGGAAGATCTGGCTGTCCCAAACCATTTTGCTGCTGCTTCTCACCGGTATGCTCCTTTCTGTGTGGAATTCCCTTCTGGAAAGCCCTGTATCCGTCGGGATTCTGCTCAGCGGCTGCTCCTTTCTGGTCTTCCTGACGGCACTGCCCTTCCTCTATCGTTCCAGGCGCTATCAGATGAGCGAGGTGGAAATGGCCGTCCGGTTCTCGGGGGTGAAGCAGCTTGGGGCAAAGCTGATTATTATTGGAATTGGCGACTTCTCCATGCTATGCAGCCTCTTCTGCCTTACCCTGGTAAAAACCCGGTTGGAGCCTGACAGGGTGTGCCTGTATCTGCTGCTTCCCTTCCTGGTCTCGACCAATGGTCTTCTGTACCTGATCGGTCACACTCCGCTCACCAGGCTGGCACAGAACAGCGTGGTAGTCTGCGGAGGCACCTTTCTGGGCTTTGTATTGCTGACCAGGCTGACATCCCCTTCCCTGAATCTGACGCCTGTCGGCTTTATCGCCTGCGCCCTCCTGGCCTTATTCTGCGCTTATCAGGGCCGTACAATTTTTTATCATTCCCCCAATTATGAAGAAATCCAACTTTTGTAGGAAAGGATTGGTGCGAAAATGGAACTATCCATTCAAAATGTATGTAAACAATTCGGAGACAAGACCGCCGTCCAGGATGTGAGCCTGACCCTGACGCCCGGCGTATGGGGCTTGCTGGGCGCCAACGGCGCAGGAAAAACCACCCTCATGCGGATGGTGGCCGGAATCATGAAGCCCACCTCCGGGGATGTGCTGTACGATGGCATCCCCATCTCTGTCCTCGGTGAGCGCTATCGGGAAGTCTTCGGGTATCTGCCCCAGGAGTTTGGGTTCTACCCCGAGTTTACCGTATCCGACTATCTGGAATACATGGCCTCCCTGAAGGGGCTGTCCCGTCAGGACAGCAAGGCGAAAATCCAGGCCCTATTGGAGCAGCTTACCCTGGCCGATGTGGCGAATAAGAAGATCATCAAGCTCTCCGGCGGCATGAAGCGCCGGGTCGGCATCGCCCAGGCCCTGCTGAATGACCCGGAGGTGCTCATTCTGGACGAGCCTACCAGCGGCCTGGATCCCGGAGAACGGGTGCGCTTCCGCAATCTCCTGTCTGAATTTGCCCATGACCGGATTGTGCTGATCTCCACCCATATTGTGTCGGACGTGGAGTATATCGCGACTTGCAACGCCGTCATGAAGGACGGGAAGCTCCTTGCCACGGGAACCACGGAGGAACTGGTCAAAATGGTGAAAGGAAAGGTCTATACCGGCAGCATCCCCGTGGAAGCGCTTGCGCGGTATGAAAAGGAGCTGCCCATTATCAACCTGCGAAATGAGGACGCCTCCACCGTCTCCATCCGCTATCTTGCGGAGAGCCCCCGCACCCCGGATTCCAAAGCGGCAGCTCCCCGGCTGGAAGACCTGTACCTGTATCTGTTCCCTCAGGAAAATAAGGAGGTGCGGTGAAATGCGCGTATATCATGCGGAATTAAAGCGGCAGCTAAAGACCCGTTCCGTTCGTCTTCTGCTCCTGTTCGCTCTGGTGATGACCTTTGTCCTGGCCTACTGTCCCATTTCCTTCGTGCAGTTCGTCTACGCGGAAAATGGGCAGGAAATCCTTGTCAAAGGGCCAAAAGCCATCTCCATGAGGAAAGAGGCATGGAAAGACTATGCCGGTGAGATGACGGGCGAAAAGCTGGCAGAGGCGCTACAGATTCATAAGGACTGCTTCGAACAGTACGGAAATCCCTATTATTATATGCCGGATAGCGAATACTGCCAGAAGCTGGCGCCCATTGAGAAATGGATGTACCGCCTTGCCGAGGCCTACTCCGATCCCGCAACGGATGAAGCCCCCAGCCCCCTGGATCGAACCAAGGAAGACGCCCTGAATTTCTACCAGAAGTATTCCGAATATTTTGATGCCTCCCTGGAAGCACAGCTGTCCGGTCATCCGGAAGCCATCCGCCAGGCAAAGACCCTTCAATCTCATACGAAGCTTCCCTTTTCCTACTATCCCGGCTTCAATACCGATGCCCTGGATTATCAGATCCTGCTCACATTGATGCTAACCATCGTGGGCGCTCTTATCGCCGCTCCCATTTTTTCCAGCGACTACCAGACCGGCTCGGACAACATTCTCCGCTGCGCAAAATATGGCAAAAAGCCTTTGGCTCTGGCAAAAATCACGGCCACTCTGACCATTACCTCCATACTGTATCTCGTCTGCATGACCATCTATCTGCTGATCGAGGGCTTCGTCTTCGGATGGGATTGCCTCAAAACCTCTGTCCAGTTTATTTGGATGCTCAGAAGCCTTCCTCCCATAAACTACGGGCAGCTGATGCTGCTCAGCGCGGTCTTCGGCTTTTTATCTTTCCTTGCCACGATTATGTGTGTTCTCTTTCTCTCCGCCCGGTGCAGGTCTGTCTATGCTTCTTCCTCCCTGTCTCTGCTGTTGTGCGTGCTTCCCATTCTCGCCTCCTACTTTTTGCCGGAAAAAGTGGATCTGTGGATCCGCTTCTTCCTGCCGGACGGCGGCATCGGCTTTTCCAACAGCTTCCTCTATGAGGTGCTTTTCCTGAATTTCCTCCACCTGGGCAAGCTGTCCCTCTGGTATCCCTACGCACTGACCCTGAGCTGTCTGCTGGGGATTCCCATTTGGCTCCTCGCCACGGTGCGGGCTTATCAAACCCATCGTTTATAAAAAAGGCCGCCGGAATATCCGGCGGCCTTAGCCTTATATCGATTATAAGTAGGTAAGCTTTGCGGTAGGCCCAAAGGTTCTGGGTGTCACCATGGTGTCAAACTGAATAATAACGCCCTCCTGACCCCTGGGAATGCCGATGATGCTGCCCTCTCCGAATACCGGATGGAGTACCCGCTTTCCCACCAGCTCACTGGGCTGCTCCGGGCGGCTGCCCACGTCCTCCGTCCTGCGGATCTGTTCCAGGGCACGCTCCTCCAGATCCGGATCCAGAGGCGCCACATATTCCACGTTTTCCTTCTCCGCGTTGAACAGGAACCGGCTGGGGTACCGGAAGGAGCCGTCATAGTTACTTCCCGCCGCATCGGACAGGTACAGCCGATCTCTGGCCCGGGTGAAGGCCACATAGCACAGCCGCCGCTCCTCCTCCAGCTTTTCCCGGGTGTTGGCCCGCTTTCCCGGGAAGATGCCCTCGGACATGCCGCACAGGAATACCACCGGGAATTCCAGGCCCTTGGCAGCGTGGATGGTCATGAGCTTCACCGCCTGGGCTTTTTCTGTCTGATCCATGTTGGTAAACAGGGCAGCGTGATCCAGGTAGTTGCCCAAGGTGACCTCCTCCCCAGCCTTCCGCTCAAAGTCATAAATAGCCTGCTTCAGTTCTGCCAGGTTGTCCAGCCGCTCCTCCTCGCCGCAGGAGCGGAGCATATCCTCATAGCCGCTCTCCCCCAGCACCCCCGCCAGCAGATCCGTTAAGTCCATGCCGTCAAAGATGGCCCGGTACTTTTCAATCAGCCGGACGTATTCCTTGGCCCGGCACCGCCGGAACAGCTCCGTTTCCAGATTGGTTTTCAGGGCCTCATACAGGCTGCACTGGTTCAGGGCGGCAAATTCCTTCAAGGCACCGATCCGGGTGCGGCCCACACCCCGGCGAGGCTCGTTCACCGTCCGCAGAAAGCTGACGTCGTCTCCGGAATAGATCATCCGCAGATAGCACAATACGTCCTTAATCTCCTTCCGCTTGTAAAACTCCACGCCGGAGTACAGCACATAGGGGATTTTGTTCCGGATCAGGGATTCCTCCACCGTCCGGGAGACATAGTGGGCACGGTATAGAACGCCCATGCTGGAATAGGCCATTCCTCCATCGTGAAGGGCTCGCATATTGGCCGTGATCCAGTCCGCTTCCAGCTGACCGGTTTTTGCGTGGAAGTACAGGGGTTTTTTGTCATCCGGCCGGATGGCGGTGAGCTGCTTTTTGAGCCTGTCCCGGTTTTTGTCGATCAGAGCATTGGAGGCGGTGAGAATCTGGGGCGCGGAACGGTAATTGGTGTTTAAGTAGATGGTCTTCACATTTTCATGGCGGCTGTCAAATTCCAGAATGAACTTCACATCCGCCCCCCGCCAGGTGTAGATGGTCTGATCCGGGTCGCCAACCACAAACAGATTTTTGTGATACCCGGAGAGAATGTCCGCCAGGGCATATTGATCCTTGTCAATGTCCTGGAACTCGTCCACCATAATGTATTCCAGC
>CAYMWT010000062.1:0-10862 GCA_964394055.1 uncultured Oscillospiraceae bacterium | reverse complement strand
AAATCATGGCAATTTTCCTTTCTTTCAAAAGACGTTTTTTCGCCTTTGGATTTACATATCAGAAAGCCGCGGATGGAGTTTCATCCCAGATTTCCGCATATATTATACATGAGAGAAGGAAGGTTGTCAATCACGGTTTTCCATGAAAATACCGGCAGGAGGGCATTGCGGCCCACCTGCCGGATTTGAGAAGGAAATTACTCAGGGACGGCAGCGCACATCGGATATGTCAAAGAAGACATTGTAGGTAGCGTTTCCCTGAATGGTGGGATAGGCAGTGACGGCGTCAAAGTCCATGGGCGTATCGAAGCGGATGGTGAAATATTCATCCGGCTCCTGGAAGTCCAGATCCTCCACGTTCTCCCAGGTTCCGTGGCTGCGAACCAGAAGCTTCCATTTGCCGCTGAAGCAGGTGCCCTGCTGGCCGCTGGCCCGGAGATAGAAGGTCATGGAGCGGCACTCCTCCACGCCGCCGGAAATCAGGCGGATGGCCGCCTGACCGCCGTTGCCGAAGTGATAGGTTTCCTCCGACCAGGAGGTTGAAACGGTGGAAAGGGTGAGGCAGGACAGGTGGCCGTTCCGGTCAAATTCCAGCACATCGTCTCCATATTCCACCGTGGTGCTTTTGGCCATGGTTCCATCCTCATAGAAGTAGTAATAGTCATTCCGGATCTCCTGCAAGCCGGTAAGGGGAATGCCGTTTTCCAGATAATAGGTGTTCCCGTTTTCCTGATACCAGCCATGCTGGGGAAGGGCAGTGGTCTCAGGAAGGGTGGTTTCAGGAGCCAGGGTCTCAGGCTGGGGGCGAGATTCGTCAGACAGAGGCGGCTGAGAGGAGGCGTCCTTTCCACCCATCAGCAGCATCAGACACAGAACCACCGCGACTACCACGGTCACGGACAGAATCGCAATGACAGCAATCAGTTTTTTGGAATTTCCGGGCTTCATCTGGGTGGCCTGACCGGACAGGGAAACCCCGCAATTGGGACAGAACCTGGCCTGATCCGGAATCTGACTTCCGCAGCGTTGACAGTACATAGAAATACTCCTCTCCAAAGCTTTTTTTATTTTTGAATCGCTTTTACAAATCCCTTCCGATCCGCTGCCTTAAAGTAGGCGGAGCCTGCCACCAGCACATCCGCACCGCTTTCCTTGCAGAGGACGCAGGTGCTTTCGTCCACACCGCCGTCCACCTCAATGAGGCAGCCGGGATTCTCCTTTTCCAAAAGGGCTTTCAGAGCCTTGATCTTGGGCATCATATCCGGCATGAACTTCTGACCGCCGAACCCAGGCTCTACGGTCATGACCAGTACCACATCGCATTTTTTCAGGTAGGGGATGGCAGCCTCCGCCGGGGTTTTGGGCTTGAGGACAACGCCGGCCCTGGCCCCCAGAGCGTGGATCTTGTCCAGGGCCTCCAGAATATTCTGGGGCTGATCCGCCTCCAGGTGGACGGTGACGATGTCCGCCCCTGCCTTTACAAACCGCTCCACATACCGGACGGGCTTCTCGATCATCAGATGTACGTCCAGGGGGAGCCTGGTCACCGGCCGGATGGCCTGTACCACAGGCAGGCCGATGGAGATGTTGGGAACAAACAGACCGTCCATCACGTCCACATGCACCCAGTCGGAACCGTTTTCCCCAATGTTTTCAATGTCCCGCTGAAGGTTGGCAAAATCAGCGGCCAAAATCGAAGGGGCAATATAAGCCATTTTTGTCTCTCCTGTCTTTTTTCTTTTAAATTACCATATTTTGCGAGAAAATGCAACGACTTCCCGGTGCCTGGACGAATAATTTCATTGTACCCAGACATACTAGAAAGGAAACCAAAAGAAGGAGGAATTTCCCATGAACTGTCACGCCAATAAGTGCATCGAGTGCACGGTAAATCAGTGTGCCCATCACTGCGGTACCGAGAACTACTGCTCCCTGGACAGCATCCTGGTGGGTACCCATGAGGCCAACCCCACCATGGATCAGTGCACAGACTGCAAGTCCTTCAGCAAAAAGTAAATGGCTGCGGCTGTCTCAGAAAAGCTGAGGCAGCCGCAATTTTCATCTTGACCTTTCCCCAAATGTTGGGTATGATGGTGTCAAAATCCGGCTAATTTTTCGAATGGTTCCCCCGGGATACATAAAATCTTCACAGGTTTGCGATAAAATATCCCCGGAACCGGAACAGGGAGGAAACACCATGGATACCTTTGAAAATCAGGATCAGGAGAAAACCGGCGCTGCCCCGGAATCCGGAGAGACCGCCGTTACGGAAGAACCGCTTGACACCAGTCTCCGGGAGGAAGTGCAGGAGTCTGGGGAAGAAGCACAACCGGCGCCTGCTGCCCGCAGACGGGAATCCCCCTATGCGGATTCCCCCTATGTGATCCAGCGCCAGCCGGAATACCACTATGCGCCTCAGACCCAAAAGCCGCCGAAGCAGGAGAAAAAGCCCCGTAAGGCTGCCAGGGGTCGAAGACTGGTATCCGTCCTGCTGACGGTGGCCCTGGTGGCGGCGGGCTGCCTGACCACGGCGTTCTGCGTCAATTCCAGCTGGGAAAAGCGAAATACGGAAACGGTAAACGCCCTGAATCAGCGGATCAGCGCCTTGGAAGCCCGGGAGAATGCCCCTGTGGCCTCCGTCAGCGCTCCGGCTGCCAAAACGGCACAGGGCCTGACGCCCAGCCAGCTGTACGCGGACAATGTGGACAGCGTGGTGCTGGTGTCCTGCAGCATCGGGGTGCCGGGCTATTTCGGCATCAGCGAGGGAACCTCCCGGGGCACCGGATTTATTTTCCGGGAGGATGGCTATATAGCCACCAACAGCCACATTGTGGAGAATGCCACAGCGGTGACGGTAACCCTGGGAGACGGCACGGAGTATGAGGCTGAGATCGTGGGTACGGACACCTCCTTCAGCGACATTGCGGTGCTGAAGATCCAGGCGGAGGGTCTCCATGCCGTGACTCTGGGCAGCAGCTCCGACCTGCGGATCGGAGATATGGTGGTGGCCATCGGCAACCATCTGGGCACCCTGACCGCCAGCCAGACCGTGGGCTACCTCAGCGGCATTGACCGGGAGGTGGTTACGGAAAGCAGCAGAAGCATCAGTATGCTTCAGACGGATGTTGCCATCAACTCCGGCAGCTCCGGCGGCCCGCTGTTCAACATGCAGGGCGAGGTCATCGGCATCACCACTGCCAAATACTCCGGCACCGCCGGTTCCGGCGCTTCCATCGAGGGCATCAGCTTTGCCATTCCCATTGACGATGTGAAGGAGATCCTGACGGATCTGGTGGATCTGGGCTATGTCACCGGGGCCTATCTGGGGGTCACCGTCCAGGACATGGATTCGACCGCCGCTTCCATGTACGGCCTTCCCATGGGGGCGTATGTGGTCACCGTGGTGGAGGGCGGCAGCGCTGACCGGGCAGGTGTGGAGCCAAAGGATATCATCACCAGGCTGGGCGAGTATGAGATCGGCAGCCTGACAGAGCTGACCCGGAACCTGCGGCATTTCAAGGCCGGAGACGAAACCACCATCACCGTGGTTCGGGGCGGCAGGGAGATGGAGCTGCCCATCACCCTGGATGAAAAGCCCAGGGATTTGGAAAGCCCCGTCTACGAGGAAACGCCGGAAATGCCGGACAGCGGGGACTACGACGAATGGTACGAGTATTTCCGCCGGTATTTCGGGGAATAAGGCGGAGACGATTTTGCCAATCTGGGGCGTGCTTCCAGGAGGCACGCCCTGTTTCGGTGGGAGGAATGTTTTGATAAAAAACACATATCCTACTACAAAATGGATTTCCTGAGAACGGGGATTTCCCTGAGACCCCGTTCTCTCATCAGGAGGTTTTTCCTATGAAGCGTAAAAAACGATCGGCCCGGAGATCGATGGTCAGACAGTGCATCGCCCTGGGGCTGATATTCACGGCCATGGCGTCCTATACCCTGTGGTATTGGCGGCAGCCGGTTCAGCCGGTCTCCAACACGGAGAGCACCCAGAGCCAGGGCACGGAGGCGGCGATCCTTCCCGGAGAAAGCGCCCGGGAGGCCCTGGCCCCCGGGGAGACCATCGGCGGCAGCGGCAGCCGGATCGTGAACATTTTGCTGGTGGGCCAGGATCGGCTGGAGGATCAGGGCCGCACCCGCTCGGACAGCATGATCCTGTGCACCTTCAATAAGCGCACCCGGGAGATCATTCTCACCTCCTTCCTCCGGGATATGTATGTGGAGATTCCCGGCCATGGCAGCAACCGGATCAACGCCGCCTATGCCTACGGGGGAATCGACCTGCTGGAGGAGACTTTGGAAGAAAACTTTGCCATTACCGTGGACGGGACTGTGGAGGTGGACTTCTCCGGCTTTGCCCAGATCATTGACCGGCTGGGTGGTGTGGACATGGAGCTGCGGGAGGACGAGGCCGCCCTGATCACCACGGAAACCGGCTATGACACCCAGCCGGGCATGCAGCACCTGTGCGGCGACCAGGCCCTGAATTACGCCCGCATCCGGAAGCTGGACGCGGACGGGGATTTCAGCAGAACCTCCCGGCAGCGGGCGCTGATGAACGCCATGCTGGACGCCTACCGGGATGCCAAGCTGACCACAGTGCTGCTCCTGTTGAACGACGTGCTGCCTATGATCACCACGGATATGGGAGGCGGAGAGATCATGGGCTATGCTCTGGAGCTGTTTCCCATGCTTTCCGGCAGCAGCATCCGCCAGCAGCACATTCCGGCCAGCGGCAGCTTCCGCAATGAAAACATTGACGGAATGGCGGTTTTGGTTCCGGATTTGGAGGAAAACCGGGAACTTTTGGTACAAACCCTCATGGGAAGTTGACAAATTGACAATCGATATGAATTAACTGCCAAATATTACCAGTTCATGGGGAGGGTTTTCCTTTTATTCGGTTTGGAAATGTTTTTAATCTTATTGAATATTATGGTAATTCAGGAAAATCTCCAAAAAAATTTTGTGTAATTTTGAATATGGAATTGACAAAAACTGTAAATGCTGTTATACTGATGGCAGTGTGATAGAACGGCAGGAGGTGTGCAAATGGAACTCACGAAAAGTGAAATGGAAATTATGGATGTGCTCTGGGAGGCAGATAAGCCCCTGTCCCGGGCGGATTTGCTGAGCCGATCCGAGGAAAAGACCTGGAAGGACAGCTCGGTGCATATTCTTTTGAATAGCTTGCTGCAAAAGAAGGCAATTACGGAGGCGGGTCTTGTCCGCCGCAGCAAGACCTATGGACGCGTGTTTGCTCCTACCATGACAAGGGAAGAGTATTTTGCTATGACCATTTTCAGCCATCGGCATAAGCCCGATATTGTTGGCCTGATCGACGCGCTTCTTCAGCGGGAGGACATCACGCCTGAACAGCGTGCCCAGATCGCGGAGCTGGCCCAGAACACCCAAAGGTAAATATCACGAGAGGCTGCCAAAACGCAGCCTCTTCTTTTACCTGGGATTCGTTGAAAATGCTAAATATATAATTGATTTTTATACATTTTTGCGATATGCGATTGACAAGATCGGCATTTCGGTGTATAGTGAATCTGTTGATTTTCATTTTCAAGGGAATCGGAGGCATTTTTATGGTAAGCATTGCACAGCTGTTTGACCTGTCCCACACCATGGCCGGGGAATATCTTGAGGGATTTCACTATCCCTGGGAGGCTCTGGGGGGAATCAAGAAGCTGATCCTGACCCTGGGAGAGGGCCTGGGGGAGGACTACCGGCAGATCGCGCCCCAGGTCTGGGTGCATGAGACGGCGGTGGTGGCCCCGACCGCGTATCTGGGCGCACCCTGCATCATCGGCCCCGGGACGGAGGTCAGACACTGCGCCTTTATTCGGGGGAGCGCTCTGGTAGGGGCAAACTGTGTGGTTGGAAACTCTGTGGAGCTGAAGAACGTGATCCTCTTTGACAACGTCCAGGTGCCCCACTACAATTATGTGGGAGACAGCATTCTGGGCTACAGGTCCCACATGGGGGCAGGCAGTCTGACCTCCAATGTGAAGTCCGACAAGACTCTGGTGGTGGTGAAGAACGGCGATGAGGCCATTGCCACAGGGCTGAAAAAGTTCGGTGCCATTCTGGGAGACTATGTGGAGGTGGGCTGCAACAGCGTCCTCAATCCCGGTACGGTGATCGGCCCCCATACGAACATCTATCCCACCAGCTGCGTCCGGGGCGTGGTTCCGGAGAACAGCATCTGGAAGACCGGCGGCGTGGTGGTCAAAAAGAGATAAGGCAGGCTCTCTTCCCAGACGGCCCCATGGGCTGTCCCTGGGAAAACGGGTTTTTGAAAGGAGACATTCTCTATGGGTAAATATTTTGGAACAGACGGGTTTCGTGGAGAGGCCAACTGCAATCTGACGGCGGATCACGCCTACAAGGTGGGCCGGTTCCTGGGCTGGTATTATACCCAGCTGGCCCGGCGCGGCGGCTCTGACGGCCCGGCACGGATCGTCATTGGCAAGGACACCCGGCGAAGCAGCTATATGTTTGAGTACAGCCTGGTAGGCGGCCTGGTGGCCTCCGGGGCGGACGCCTATCTGCTTCACGTTACCACCACGCCCTCCGTTGCCTATGTGGTGCGCACCGAGGGCTTTGACTGCGGCATTATGATTTCCGCCAGCCACAATCCCTACTACGACAACGGCATCAAGCTGATCAACGGCTATGGGGAGAAAATGGACGAGGGCGTCATCTCCCTGGTGGAGGCCTATCTGGATGGAGAGCTGGAGGCCTTTGGCCGGAAGTGGGAGGAGCTGCCCCTGGCAAAGCGGGACATGATCGGCCGGACGGTGGACCATGTGGCAGGCCGGAACCGGTATGTGGGCTATCTGATCTCCCTGGGCATGTATTCCTTCAAGGGGATGAAGGTGGGCCTGGACTGCGCCAACGGCTCCTCCTGGAACATTGCCAAGTCCGTATTTGACGCCCTGGGGGCCAAAACCTATCTCATTAACGCCGACCCAGACGGCTACAACATCAACGCGAATGCCGGCTCCACCCATATTGAGGTGCTTCAGCGCTATGTACTGGACAATCATCTGGACGTGGGCTTTGCCTATGACGGCGACGCTGACCGGTGCCTGGCTGTGGACGAGAAGGGCAACGTGGTCACCGGCGACCATATCCTCTACATCTACGGCAAGTACATGAAGGAGCGGGGCAAGCTCCTGGGCAATACGGTGGTCACCACGATCATGAGCAACTTCGGCCTCTACAAGGCCTTTGACGAGCTGGGCATCGACTATGCCAAGACCAAGGTAGGCGATAAGTACGTCTACGAGTACATGATGCAAAACGGCTGCCGCATTGGCGGCGAGCAGAGCGGCCACATTATCTTCTCCAAGTACGCCTCCACCGGCGACGGCATCCTCACCTCTCTGAAGCTCATGGAGGTGATCATGGCCCGGAAGAAGACCCTGAGCCAGCTGTGCGAGGGCTTTACCTTCTATCCCCAGGTGCTGAAGAATGTCCGGGTGGCGGATAAGGCTGCCGCGCAGGCCGACCCTGACGTCCAGGCGGCGGTTTCCCAGGTTGCCGCCAAGCTGGGAGACACGGGCAGAATTCTGGTGCGGGAGTCCGGCACAGAGCCTGTGATCCGGGTAATGGTGGAAGCGGAGAACCACGATGTCTGCGAGGAAAATGTGGACTATGTGGTGGATACCATCCGCCGGAAGGGCCACTGCGTGTAAGCACCGGGAGGAAATCCACAGTTTCAGAACAAAACAAATCGGGCAGGAGGTCATCCAGTGAATGGGTGAGCTCCTGCCCGATAGCTGTTCACTTGTTACCCAGTCCGGTTATCCCTCAATGGCAATGTACCGCTTCTCCGGCAGGGCCCGGGCTTCCTTCTTGGGGATCTGAAGCGTCAGCACGCCATGCTGGAACTGACCCTTGATGTCCTCCTCCGTCAGCATATCGCCCACATAGAAGGAACGCTCGCAGACACCGGCGTAACGCTCTCTGCGGATATACCGATGGGTTTTCTCATCCTGCTCGTCCTGGTCAAGACCCTTGGCCGCCCGAACGGTCAGCACACCGTTTTCCAGGCCCACGGTGATCTCGTCCTTCTTGAAGCCAGGCAGATCCATCTCCAGCTGGTAGCCGTTTTCACTTTCCTTCACATCGGTCTTCATCAGGTTCTTGGCGTTGTGGCCGTAGAGCTTGTGATCCACATTGCGAAGGGCATTGTCGTTAAAGAAGGGATCGGAGAAAAAGTCATCAAAAAGATTGTCACTGAAAATACTGTTCATCAACATAAGTCATCGCTCCTTTGAAGTCATACAATTTGTATTTTTTCTTTGGAACAGGGACGTTATGGGAAATCAGGAAGGAAGTTGCTGCGGCTCCTTTGGGGTTTCCTTTCCTTTGTTCTGAACATACTATACCACCATTTTTAGCACTCGTCAAGAGGGAGTGCTAAAAACAAACTGTGAACTTTTTTGATTCGAAATATGAACAGTCAGGGTTTTGGACGCTGCTCAGGATAAACAGATCAGCGTTTCCTTTCCTGAAAATCCGCGTTGATTTTTTCCTTCCAGTTGGCATTCAGAGGGGCGCTGCCGCGTACCTGACACACCGCCTGGCAGACGGATTCGTAAACCGCCTCCGTGCCCTTGCTGTCGGCGTGATAGTCAGCGGCGCAATCGGCACGGATCCCAAACCGGGCAGCCTCCCGGGCCGCGTCTATATTGGCTCCCAGGAACAGGAATTCCCAGCCGTATTTTTCCTGCTGCCGCTGGATCATGGCCTTGACTGCTTCATAGGTGTAGCGGCGGCTGGCGTTTTCCATGCCGTCGGTGGTGATGACGAACAGGGTTTTCTCCGGGACATCCTCCCTCCGGGCGTACTTGTGGATATTGCCGATGTGGTGAATGGCCCCACCTACTGCGTCCAGCAGAGCGGTGCAGCCCCGGACATAGTAGTCCTTCTCTGTCAGCTGGGGCACTCTGTCCAGAGAAATCCGGTCGTGGATGACCGATGCTTCGTTGTCAAACAGCACTGTGGAGATGAGGGCTTCTCCCGGCTCCTTCCGCTGCTTTTCGATCATGGCATTGAAGCCGCCGATGGTGTCTGCCTCCAGCCCCGCCATGGAGCCGCTGCGGTCGAGAATGAATACCAGCTCTGTCAAATTCTTTTTCATAGAAAAATCCTCCTATATTTTTGGTGTTTTTGTTTACACCCATAGTATAGGAGGTTTTTTACGGGAAATGGTCAACTGCCAGGGGACATTTTTCCTTTTGATAGATCAGGACTATCCTCCCAGCAAACTTTGGTCAAAGGAAAACAGAGCCGCGTTGATGTCAAACAGATTGTAATTCCCCTCACGGATGAAGTACATGATGATCACGTCAAACTTGCTGCTGTTGGTCAGGGCGTATCCGGCCCGTCCGATCAGATCCCGGGTCTGCTCCAGATTCAGCTCCAACGCCAGGGCCAGGGCAATGGCCGTGGGCTTGGTGGGCTTGTAATCGGGATTGTTCCGGATCTTGGAGAAGTGCTGCCGGGACAGGTTGGCCCTGGTGTAGATTTCGGAATCCTTCTTTCCGGACTGATCGATGCGCTTCAGAAGGGTTTCCGAAAAGCCTGCGTCGGTTTCTTCCAGCAGGTCGGCCAGGTCAGGCTTCGGGGCATAAAAATCCCTGGGAGCTGCTGACTGGGGCATAGGCTCCGGAGATGCCAGCGCTTCCGGGAGGCGTGCCCGACGCCTTTGAGAGGCCATAGGGCTGAACTGCCGGGGAGCCTTCTCCCGGATATAGTGTTCATCGATGAAGCTGGAAACGCCACGGGAGAGGGCCTTGGAAAGCCGGAAGGAATCCTGATCGTATACCACCAGGTACACCTGCATTTCATGGTGTTCCAAAAAGGTTTGGATGGTGGTCATGGCGATTTGCAGCGCCTTGTCCTTGGGAAAACCGTAGTGCCCGGTGGAGATCAGGGGAAAGGCAATGGAGGCGCAGCCCTGTTCCAGGGCCAGCGTCAGGGAGGAAAGATAGCAGCTGCCCAGCAGCCGACCCTCTCCCCAAAAGCCGCCCCGCCATACCGGGCCAACGGTATGGATCACAAATTTTGCAGGCAAATGGAAGCCGGGCGTAATGGCAGCCTCGCCCACGCCGATTCTGCCGACTTTCTCCCGGGCGGCCAGGAGCGCCGGCCCTGCTGCCCGGTGGATGCCCGCGTCCACGCCGCTGCCGATGATGGGGCTGGGGTTGGCCGTATTTACGATGGCATCCACAGCCATACGGGTAATGTCGTCGCGCACAATTGCAAAGGGCATTGCGTTTACCTGCCTTCGTTATCTGATTTCTATGTTACCTGCCGGTTGGGCGGGAGTCAATAGCCGTTTTTTCCTTTCCCCGGTGGAAAAAGAAATAGCACAGCTCAATGATGCAGCAGCTGGTCCAGCCCACGGGGTAGCCAAAGCCTACCAGGAACGGGGTGTTGGCAACGAAATGGGTCACCACATACAGATAGACCTGCCGGATGCCCACAAAGGCCAGGAGCATGATGATCATGGGGCCTTTGGAGTCGCCCTGGCCCCGGAGAGCGCCGGCCAGCACATGGTTGACGCAGTTAAACAGAAGGAAGAAGCAGTTTGCCCGGATAAACAACACACCATATTCAATTACGGTGGCATCCGGGGAAAACAGCCCCACAGCCGGTGCGGCCAGAAGACAAAGCAGGGCGACGATGACCGCCGTCACTCCCACAGACATGCCCACGGTAAGAATGGTGCCCCGATCCGCCCGCTGGGGCTTTCTCGCGCCGATATTCTGGCTGACAAAGGTGGTGGCGGCCATGGCCATGCTCTGCATGGGCAGCATGATGAACTG
>CAYMWT010000061.1:0-10938 GCA_964394055.1 uncultured Oscillospiraceae bacterium | reverse complement strand
GCTGAGCAGTAAGAAGGCAAAAAGCAGCCGCAAACAATGCGGCTGCTTTTTTTAGGATGGATAGGGCGGAGAGGTATCTATGAGAAAGCTGGTTCTTTACATTGCCGTCAGTCTGGACGGCTTTATCGCGGGAGAAGGGGAGAGCCTGGACTGGCTGGATAAGGTGGAAGGCCAGGGAGACAACGGCTATGAAGCCTTTTATGATGGAGTGGATACGCTTCTCATGGGCAGGAAAACCTATGACTGGATCATGGATCACGCCGAATTTCCCTATGCCGGAAAGGAATGCTATGTATTTTCCCATGAACCCAGAGAAAATACGTCGGATGTGACCTTTGTTTCCGGGGAAGTAGCCTCCTTTGCTTCTCGTTTAAGAGAGCAGCCCGGAAAAGAGATCTGGCTGGTGGGCGGCGGTGGATTGCTCAAACCTCTGCTGGAAGCCGGGCTGGTGGACGAGATGATTCTGACCATTGCTCCGGTGGTGCTGGGAAAGGGCATCCCTCTGTTTCATGGGATGGAGATGGAAGCCGACTTCGTCCTGGACGGCTTGGAGCGGTACGGCCAGTTTGCCCAGCTGCGCTACAGTGCGGCATCCGGTGCAGGGAAAGAGATTTGATTTGATGATACATTCCTGGATTTGGAGGAATTGAAATATGTTTGTAGATAAAGTACGAATTACCGTGGCCGGTGGTCGGGGCGGCGACGGGGCGGTGGCATTCCATCGGGAAAAATATGTAGCCTCCGGCGGCCCGGATGGCGGCGACGGCGGCCATGGGGGAAGCGTGATCCTTCGGGTCAATGACAACCTGTCCACGCTGCTGGACTTCCGGTATAAGCGGAAGTATCAGGCCGGAGCCGGCGTCAACGGCATGGGCCGGAAAATGGCAGGCAAGCGGGGAGAGAACCTGGTCATCGAGGTGCCACGGGGCACTGTGGTTCGGGACAGTGAAACCGAGGCCATTATTGCCGACATGTCCACCGGAGAGGACTTCGTCCTTGCCAAGGGCGGGCGTGGGGGCTGGGGCAACGCCCATTACGCCACCCCAACCCGTCAGGTGCCCCGGTTCGCCAAGGCTGGCCTGAAGGGCCAGGAGCGGGACGTGATCCTGGAACTGAAGCTGTTGGCGGATGTGGGCCTGGTGGGCTTCCCCAATGTAGGAAAATCCACCCTGCTGTCCGTCACCTCCAACGCCCGGCCCAAGATCGCCAACTACCACTTTACGACGTTGTTCCCAAACCTGGGGGTAATCTATGTGGACGAGGGCGTGTCCTTCGTCATGGCGGATATCCCCGGCATCATTGAGGGGGCGGCAGAGGGCGCGGGACTGGGGCACGACTTCCTGCGGCACATTGACCGGTGCCGGCTGCTGGTGCATGTTGTGGATGTATCCGGCAGCGAGGGACGGGATCCGGTGGAGGACTTTCATGCCATCTGCGAGGAGCTGCACAGCTACTCTGTGGACCTGAGCAATCGGCCCATGATCGTGGCCGCCAATAAGACGGACCTTCTGCCGACCGACAGCGACAACCTGGCGAGACTTCGGGCCGCGGTGGAGGCGGCAGGCTGTGAGCTGTACGAGATCAGCGCCGGTACCACCCAGGGCACCAAAAATCTCATGCGGGTGGTGGCGGAAAAGCTGCGCACTCTGCCCCCTGTGACCATTTACGAGCCGGATTATGTGGAGGTCATCGAGCCGCCGGTGGATCCCAGTGCCTTTGAGATCGAGCACTACGGCTCCACCTGGCTGATCACCGGCACCTGGCTGGAGCGGCTTATGGACAATGTGAACTTTGAGGACTACGAGCAGCGCAACTACTTTGACCAGCAGCTTCGCAAGGCCGGTCTTTTTGCCCGGCTGGAAGAGCTGGGAATCCAGGACGGGGACACCGTAGATATCTACGATTTCGAGTTCGAATACCAGCGGTAAAAAAGTTTTGTCATTTTGGGAAAAACGTTTGCCAAAATCGCTTTTCTTCGGTATAATAGCTTACGTCAGGAGTTTCTTCACCATCTCCCGGCGTAAGCTATTTTTATAAGGAGGACGCCATGATCCGGAATTTGAATCAGGTTACATTTCAGCGCTTCGGCACGGTGCCGTCGGAGAAAAGTCAGAATAACCGGCCCAACGACAAATCCATGGCAGCTTCCTGGAAGCTGCAAAAGGCAGAGCAGGTGCTGTATCGGGCAGCTTCCGAAACCTGGGTCAGCTGCGGCAGCGGCACCATTGTGCTGACCGTCAGCCTGGATGGGGAGACCTTCCATCAGTTTTATCTGGACAAGACCGCCTGCATTGCCCCTGGGGTGCTGTTTGCCCTCAGCCCCTTCCTGGACGAGGCCACCGCCCTGGTGTATACGGAAAACCAGCCGGAGCAGGCGGGGGTTCGGGGTATGGACAGCCTGCGGGTGGATCATCAGCTTCAGGTGGAGGGGATTTACACCTTCTTCTATCAGGAAAAGGAGCAGGGGTTCCTGTTCCCGGGAGAATCCCATCCCATGGCGGAGCTGACCTATGTGGATCAGGGAGAGCTGCACTCGGTGGCGGATGGACAGGATCTGCTGCTGAAGCAAGGAGACATTGTGATCTACGGCCCCAACCAGTGGCACATGCAGTACGCGGACATTGGGGTGGCGCCCCGGTTTGTGACACTGTCCTTTGATGTCCGGGGCGCAGAACTTGCCCCGCTGCTGAGCCGGAAATTCTCCGCTCCCCAGCGTGTGGCAACCATCCTTCAGGACATGCTCAGGGAGCAGGAGAAGATGGACGGCTTCAGCAATGACATCATTCTGACCCAGCTGAACCTGCTGCTGCTTCTGCTGCTGCGGGAGACGGTGGATCCCCAGGGCGGGAAGCTGCAAACCGCCAATGCCATTCACAGCGAAAATGAGATCATCCGCCAGGCCCAGCAGTACATCTCCTCCCACATCCGGGAGAAGCTGTCCGTGCCACTGGTGGCCCGCCAGGTGGACGTCAGCTCCAGCTATTTAACGGCATTGTTCCACAAAAACCTGCAAATCTCCCCGGGCGAATATATCCGCCGGATCAAGCTTCAGGAGAGCAAGCAGATGATCCGGGAGAACAATCTGAACTTCACGGAGATTGCCGCCCAGCTCCAATATTCCACGGTGCACCACTTCTCCCGGCAGTTTAAGGAGAAGTTCGGCATCACGCCTACGGAATACGCCAAGTCTGTACGATGAATCCAAAAAATCGGCCCGCTCAGAAATGAGCGGGCCGCTGCTGCATTCAGGCGTTTCTTCCAGCCTTGCGGATCATATAAATCCCGGCGGCGTTGGAGAAGATGGACAGTATATCAAAGGTCATGGCTACATAGTTCAGGTGGCACAGGTCATAGACCACCCACAGGAAGAAGGTGGCAATGATCACGACCTTCAGAACCACCTCGTTTTTCACATCCAGGAACCAGGTGAAGGCCCCGGCTGCCAGTACAGGGAGCCATTCCAAGGGGCTATTCCGCAATGCGCCAATGGAGAGCAGCACCTGTAAGGCGATAAACCCCAGCTTCAGTGGCACCGTGACCTTGGCCTTGAAGAACACCAGGTTCCGCAAAACGCTGACCACATTGGAAATGGTACCGGAGATGCCGCCCAGAAGGAAGTTGCTGACACCCATGAGAGAAAATTGGAGGCACTGAACTCCCAGGATCTGTTTCTTGGTTCGCAGAAATCCGATGCTGACCATGAGCAGGCAGCCTAAAAAGGAAATGACATTCCCGATAACAATTTGATTCATAATAATATCCCTCACTTCTCCGATGAGTATAGCAAACGGAAGAAAGCCTGTCAATATGGAAAACCCGCCGAAGGATGTTCGGCGGGTTTGTGACATTTACGTGGGTTATCTGCTGCCCTTGTCGTAGGGAATGCCCTCCGCCTTGGGCGCTCTGGACTTCTTGGAGGTGAAGGCCAGCACCACCAGGGAGATGATGTAGGGCATCATATTGTAGACGAAGCTGGGGATCTCCAGCGCCGCCAGGAAGGGGAAGCCGGAATAGACGTTGCCCAGTGCCCGGAGGAAGCCGAACAGCAGGGAAGCAAGGCCGATCTTCAGAGGATGCCAGGCACCGAAGATCATAACGGCCAGAGCCAGGAAGCCGAAGCCGGCCACGCCGTTTTCGAATTTCCATACGCTGACACCGGCAGTGATGTATACAATGCCGCCCAGACCGCCCAGGAGGCCAGAGATCAGCACACCTGCATAGCGCATTTTATAGACATTGATGCCCACGGAGTCCGCCGCCTGGGGATGCTCGCCGCAGGCCCGGAGCCGCAGACCAAACCGGGTCTTATAGAGAGCAATATAGGCTACTACCAGGCAGATCACAGCAATGAGCATGAACCAGTTGAACTCAAAGCCGCTGCCAGTGCGCACCACCAGCAGATCCTTGGCATAGGGGTAGGCAATGTCCGAGGACACGTCGTTGCCGCCGGAGGCAGCGGTGTTCATGGCCTTGACGGCCACGGTGGCACCGGCGGTGGCAAGCATGTTCATGGCCGTGCCGGTGATGGTCTGATCTGCCTTAAAGTTGATGGCGGCCACTGCCAGCAGCAGGGAGAAGAGCATACCGAACAGGGCGCTGACCAGGGTGGTGGCGAGCACCATGACAAAGGGGCCGACGGTGACGGGCAGGAACTTGAGAACCAGTGCGCCTCCCAGAGCGCCGATGACCATGATGCCTTCCAGACCGATGTTAATAACGCCGCTTCGTTCGGCGAAGCAGCCGCCCAGTGCCACCAGCAGCAGAACCGAGGCGAAAATCAGGGTGTATTGCAGCAGCAGTGTCATTGTGCCTGGCCTCCTTTCGCTTCTTGTCTGGCTTTCTTTTCATCGGACAGCCGGATCCGGTTTTGCAGGAACAGTTTAAAGAATGCCACAAAGGCGCACAGGTAGATGATCAGGCTGGAAATCAGGCTGGAAATCTGGGAGCAGTAGACCTGAAGATCCACGTTGCCGCCGCCAGCGGTGATGTACTGGATGAAGAAGGCGGAGAGAATGGAGCCAAGAGGATGCAGACCGCCCAGGAAGGCCACGGCGATGCCGTTGAAACCCATGCCGGGGACGGAGGAAATGGTGGTCTCCCAGTCCTCGATGCCTGTCAGATACAGCAGGGCAGCGCCCATACCGGCCAGGGCACCCGCAATGACCATGGTGAGGATAATGTTTCGGTTTTCCTTCATGCCGCAGTATTTGGCGGCGTTGTAGTTGTTGCCGGTGGCCCGAAGCTCGTAGCCGAATTTGGTCTTGTTCAGCACCACCCACACCAGCACAGCAATGAGAATGGCCAGAGGAATGGCGATGGACACGCTTTTTTCGTTGCCGAAAAGGGAGGCAAGTCCCAGGTCAGGAATCAGCGCCTTGGGGTTGGAGCCTTGCAGGCTCTTGGTGTAGGGGCTGTTGGGGCTTTTCACGCCGGTGAGGATCATGTTGGTTAAGTAAAGGGTGATCCAGTTGAGCATGATGCCGGAGATAACCACGTTGACGTTGCAGGCGGTCTTCAGTGCACCGGCTACAGCGCCCAGCACAGCGCCTGCCACGATGGCAGCCAGGATGCACAGATACCAGGGCCAGTTCCAGGCAAGAGCCGCGTACAGGGCCGCACAGGCGCCCGCACAGTACTGCCCCGCGGCGCCGATGTTGAACATGCCCACCTTATAGGCGAACAGCACAGACAGGGCGCACAGAAGCAGGGGAACGGTACGAACCAGAGTCTGACCAAAGTATTTAAGCTTCAGCTTGCCGGGGTAGCGCAGGAAGCTGCGCATGATGTCCACAATGGCCTTGGACGCGCCGCTGGGCTCGATGATCAGCAGGGCGATATAGCCAACCAGCAGGCCGCCCAGAATGCAGGCAAGGGATGCCAGCAGGGTCTGGAAGCCATCCTGGCGAATCAGGGATGTCTTTTCTTTTTTCACTGCTTGTCCGCCTCCTTCTTCGCACCGGCCATATACAGGCCAAGCTCTTCTACGGTGGCCGTCTTGGGATCCAGCTGACCTACGATTTCACCCTCGTACATTACCAGAATCCGGTCGGACAGGGTCATAACCTCATCCAGCTCCAGGGAGACCAGCAGCACGGCCTTCCCCGCGTCCCGCTGGGCCACGATCTGACGGTGGATATTTTCAATGGCGCCCACATCCAGACCACGGGTGGGCTGGACGGCAATGAGAAGTCTGGGATCCCGGTCGATCTCCCGGGCGATGATGGCCTTCTGCTGGTTGCCGCCGGACATGGAACGGGCAACGGTGATGGCGCCCTGGCCGGAACGGACGTCGTATTCCTCAATCAGCCGGTCTGCGTAGGCCCGGATGTTCTTCCGGCGGAGGAAGCCAAACCTGTCCGTAAACTCCGGCTCGAAATACCGCTGAAGCACCATGTTGTCCTCCAGGGAGTAGTCCAGAACCAGGCCGTGCTTGTGGCGATCCTCGGGAATGTGGGACATGCCCATGACACTTCTTCGGCGAATGGGCAGATGGGTGATGTCTGTATCGTCCAGCGTGATTTTGCCGTCTGCCACAGGCTCCAGGCCGGAGATGCCATAGACCAGCTCCGTCTGGCCGTTGCCGTCGATACCGGCAATACAGACGATCTCACCGGCACGCACCTGGAAGGATACGTCATTCACGGCGTGCTTCTTGCCCAGCTTGGAGGCCACGGACAGGTGCTGCACATCCAGCACCACCTCGGCGGGCTTGGCATCCTCCTTGTGGACGGCGAATTCCACATCCCGGCCTACCATCATCCGGGACAGCTGATCCTTGGTGCAGTCCTTGACATCCACGGTGCCGATGTACTTGCCCTTGCGCAGGACGGTGCAGCGATCGGCCACCTCCTTGATCTCGTTGAGCTTATGGGTGATAAAGAGGATGGACTTGCCCTCGGCGGACAGGTTCTTCATGATCTGAAGCAGTTCCCTGATCTCCTGGGGCGTCAGCACGGCGGTGGGTTCGTCGAAAATCAGAATTTCGTTGTCCCGGTACAGCATCTTCAGAATTTCGGTACGCTGCTGCATACCTACGCTGATGTCCTCAATGAGGGCGTCGGGGTTGACGCTGAGGCCGTATTTTTCGGACAGGGCCATCACCTTCTGACGGGCCTTGTCCCGCTGGAGGAAGCCGTGATTGGTGTCCTCGTCGCCCAGAATGATGTTGTCCAGGACGGAGAAGCATTCCACCAGCTTAAAGTGCTGGTGCACCATGCCGATGCCTAGGGCATTGGCATCGTTGGGGTTGGCGATTTTGACCACCTGGCCGTTTTTTCGGATTTCTCCCTGCTCCGCCTGGTACAGGCCGAAGAGGATACTCATAAGGGTGGATTTACCTGCGCCGTTTTCACCCAGCAGAGCGTGGATTTCTCCTTTTTTTAGCTGGAGGGTCACATTATCGTTGGCGATAATGCCGGGAAAGACCTTGGTGATGTTCAGCATTTCAATGGCATATTGTGGGCTATCCAATCCAATTACCTCCTTCAAAGCATAACTGTGAATTCATTATACACGATACCCGCGCAGATTTCAAATGGTATTGCATCGAAATTACAAATTCTGTGAAGAAAATTTGAGAAGGGTTGTGGCTTTTGTCTCATAGGATTCAGCCCCCTTTTTAAAGAATCGATGAACAATTGCCCGGCTTGCTTGCAAACGGGAAAAACCGCGGTATAATGAAGTCATAAGAAAAATGAGAGGATGGGAAACATGGAGAAGGTACTGAGAAAAACAGCGGTGATTTTCTGCGAATTGGTGACCCTTGGCACCTGCCTATGGCTGATCACCCAGGGGATCCTGGACAACCGTCTGCTCCTGGCCCTGGTGACCATACCTCTTGTGCTGGCCCCGGGATTGGTGGAGCGGCTTTTCCATTGCCGGTTTTGGACGCCCCTGTATCTTCTGTGCGTCCTCTATTCCATCGGGCCTATGCTGGGGCATACCCTGAACTTTTACTCTCTGATTCCCCATTGGGATAAGCTGCTGCACATCACCGGGGGCGTTGTGTTTGCCATCATCGGCTATTTCCTGTTCCGGCTTATGGTGGGGAAGGACAGGAAAAAGACAGTGGCCGCGGCGGTGTTCGCCCTGTGCTTTTCCATGGCGCTGTCCATGGCCTGGGAGTTCTGCGAGTTTGGAATGGATACCTTCCTGGGGAACGACACCCAGGCGGATACGGTGGTCACCTCCATCACCTCTCACACCTTAAGCCCCGTTATGGGAGAGGTGGGCACCATCGGCCCCATTGAATCCGTGGTCATCAACGGCCAGACCATGGACTGGGGCGGCTATCTGGATCTGGGCCTTCACGACACCATGATGGATATGCTTCTGGAAACTCTGGGGGCTTTGGCTGTGACGGTTTTCTTCCTGGCAGACAGAGAAAAGCACCCCCTGATCCGGTTTCCGGAGGACAAATAAAGAAGCGGAGATGCCGGTAAAGCATCTCCGCTTTGATTTTGCATTCAGCCAACGGCTGTGGTCGCTTCCGTATCGGCTTCTATCCGATCACAGAAGACGCATACCCGGGTCTGTCCGCCTGGGGTGCAGGTGTAGAGTACCAGATCGTGGCCGCTGTTTACCACGGCTTCCACATCTGTCGGGGCTACGGTTCCCGTTGCGGATACGGTGTAATCGATGATTTCACCGTCCATATCGGTGAAGGTCACGGCATCCCCGATTTCCAGCTCCTTCAAACGGCCAAAGTGGCTTTGGTAGTTGTGAGCGGCTATGACCAGATCGTCGGTTTTGGTGGAGCCAAAGTGGCGGCAGGGCGCGGTTTTCAGCCGCACATAGTCCCAGTCGGACATGACAGGCAGCTCCAGACGCAAATCCGGGATGGACAGATAGCCCACATAGGCGTAGCCGTTGATCTCCGTTACGGTCATGGTGGGATCCAGAGTCACGGGCCTGGTCTCGGGAACGGTTTCCTCCGGCGCTTGCCCGATGTTGTCGATTTCTTCGGAATCGCCGGAAGAGGAGGGAAGGGACTTGTCCTGGATGACGGCCTGTACCTGGTTGAGCAGGCTCTCGGCTTCCTGCCCGGCGGCGTCATCCTCCATCCGGTTGTAATAGAACAGGAGCAGCGCTGAGAGGATCAGTGCTGCTCCTGTCACGACCATTGCGATGCCCAGTTTTTTAGGCACAGGCGTCGTCCCGCTTCTTGAAGATCATATACAGGCCAAATCCAATCAGCGCAGTGCCGAGGCTGCACAGGACGGGGATGGGCCAATTCAGCTGACCGGTCTGGATCAGATCCTCGGTGTAGGTGTTGGTCACCGTGGCCAGGTTCTTGTCGTAGTTGTAGCCGTAGGAGGGCACATATCGGCCGGCAATGGTGGCCTCCTGAACCTTCCAGCTGTTGTCCCGCTTCTGAACCAGCTCCTCCCAGGTGTAGCTCCAGCTGTTCCGGGCATTCAGGGTGACGGTGTCCACCACCTGGTCATTGACCACCAGGCTTACCCGGACGCTTCTGGGATGGGTGTGGCCCTTGTCATTCCAAATCTTCCGGACGGTGACGTCCTTCATCAGGGGAGAGTAGGAAACGGTATAGGCGGCAGAATCAAATTTCTCATTCTCACCGCCGCCGGGCTTGCGGATGGAGACGATGGAGTCCAGGCCGTCTCCCTTGTTGACGATGGAAACCGTTACATTGTAGACGGTCTTTTCATAGGTTCCCCGGGGATGGTCGCCGGGCACCATTTCGATGGTGTACTTGTAAATACCGGCATGGGTATAGCGGATAGGGGAGAAGAAGGCGCTGGTGGAGCCGGACACGTCCAGAATTCCGCCCTCGTCCGGCATGGGCGCGCCGTCCACAGCCTTCAGAAGGAACCGGTAAATCTGATCGGCGGGGATATCCTCCTCCGCTTCCGCGGTTTCCCTGACGGATACAGGGAGCTGTACCGTGATGTCGGAAGCTGCCAGAGCGGTGACGGGGAGCAGGGATACAAGCAGCACAAGGGCTAACAGGGCTGCCGGTACTTTTTTCCAAAACTTTTTCATAGGGGAACCTCCTACTTACATACCCGGGGTCTGGGGAACCATGGCCGCCAGGATAATTGTTCTTGCGTCGGTGTATTCTGACGAACAGGTAGACATTGCCAGAACCTGGGGATTTTCAAGGCCCAGGAGACGGTCAATGGTTTCCTGATGTACATACATTGCGTTTTCGCTGACATAGTCAATCAGCCCATTTATATCAGTCTGCCAGCGGTAAACATCGTAGATGCTGTGCTCCGAGGCGGAGTCTACCAGGCAGGCGAAGATTTCCAGATGATAGATTTTATCGGGAAGAAGCAGGGTTCCGGTGGTGTTTTCCTTGAAGAACTTCTGCTCTTTGTAAAGATCCAGGTCGCCGAACATTCTGCTGTGATCCATATGGTGTCCGTGGATCAGGCTGTAGGCGGCGGAGAAGGTGTTGTCGCAGCCGGAATCCAGGAAAATGCTTCCGGCCAGGGCAAAATTGCCGTAGACATCGGTATTGATGTAGCTGAAATTATTCTCACCCTGTAAGACAGGGTAGTCAATGTGGGTATTGTCCAGGGTCAGCCAGGCACAGACGTCGGGATTCACGGCCAGCAGGTCTTCAAAGGAGGGGCCGGCTTCCGCGTCCTCGCCTACTGTGGGCTTCAGGCTGAGCATTTCCGCCTGGACGTCTTCCGCGGCGGTATAGATCTGGTTGTTGTCCCAGAGGGCATAGGCGGAGTAGGAGCCGGCCAGGATCAGAGCCAGGGCCAGCACCAGAGAGAACAGGGATTCCAGTATACGGAGAATACAGTTTGCCATAGTTGATACAGCTCCAAAAGGGGGGTGAATGGGGCGGAGGGGAAGTCCGCCCCATTCGTGCGCGAGGGTTATATATAACTCTTGGTGAGGGAGTTATCAGACGTTAGCGCGCTTCTTCAGGATCAGCGCGGTGCCGGCAACGGCGACAAA
>CAYMWT010000060.1:0-11038 GCA_964394055.1 uncultured Oscillospiraceae bacterium | reverse complement strand
CGGCCAGAAGCGGCCCATCCCCAAGAACGGCGGCAAGACCATCGAATTCCGGAAGTTCGCCCCTCTGGCAAAGTCCCTGACCCCTCTGACCGAGGGCGTGACCCCGGACGGTAAGAGCCTGGAGGTGAGCACCATCACCGCCAGCCTGAACCAGTACGGCGACTACATCACCATGTCTGACGTGCTGGATCTGACCGCCATTGACAACGTGGTGGTGGAGGCTCTGAAGCTTCTGGGCCGTCAGGGCGGTGCAACCATGGACGCGGTAGTAAGAAACGTGCTCCAGTCCGGCACCAACGTCAGCTATTGCCCCAAGTTCGTCACCAACTCCACCACAGGCGCGGTCACTGAGACCGCTGTTACCTCCCGGGCAGACCTGGACGCCACTGCCCAGCTGACGGTGGATATGGTGAACCAGGTGGTGGCAAAGCTCCGGGCACAGAACGCCCCCACCATCGGCGGCAAGTATGTTGCCATCATCCACCCCTACGTTGCCTATGACCTCATGCGGGATCCGGAGTGGATCGACGCTCACAAGTATGCCCAGCCTGAAAACCTGTACGAAGGTGAGATCGGCGAGATCGGCGGCGTGCGGTTCGTCCAGACCACCGAGGCCAAGATCTACAAGGGCACCGGCTGCCCCAGCGGGCTTGCGGTATTCGCGACTCTCTTCCTGGGCGACGGCGCCTACGGCACCACGGAGATTTCCGGCGGCGGCATGGAGACCATCGTCAAACAGAAGGGCAGCGCCGGTACGGCTGACCCCCTGGATCAGCGCTCCAGCGTGGGCTGGAAGGCCATGAAGACGGCGGAAATCCTTATCCCCCAGTATCTGGTGCGGGTGGAAAGCTGCTCTAAGCGGTTCTCTGCTGTGGCGGAGGCAAACTAAACGGGAATACCCTCTCAGTCAGGGCTTTGCCCTGCCAGCTCCCCCAAAGGGGGAGCCAAGGGGGTGCGGCGGAAGGGTGTAGCGTATGAAATTAACGATGCCGGCACCAAATGAAAAACAAATGCTTGCGCTGCGGGACAGTCACCGCTACATTGCCTACGGCGGCGCCAGAGGCGGCGGGAAGAGCTGGTTCGTCAGGTGGAAAGCGACGCTTCTGTGCCTCCAATATCCGGGAATCAAGGCGCTCATTACCAGACGGACATTCCGGGAGCTGCTGAATAACCACATTGTTCCGTTACAGCAGATGGTTGGCGATATTGCGAAATACAACAAAAGCGACAAGTGCTTCCGTTTTCCCAACGGCTCCACCATCTGGTTCGGGTACTGCGCCAATGATGGGGACTTAGGGCAGTATCAGGGCGCGGAGTATGACGTTTGGTTTGCCGATGAGGCTGGGCAATTTCAGGAGAGCTGGCTGACTCAGATTGACGCCTGTGTCCGAGGGGTCAACGCCTTTCCCAAGAGAACCTACTACACCCTGAACCCCGGCGGGCCATCCCATGGGTACTTTAAACGGCTCTTTATCGACCGGCGGTATACCCAGGACGAGCATCCGGAGGATTACGCATTCATTCAGGCCCTTTGCACCGACAATAAGGCTTTGATGGAAAGCCAGCCGGAATATATGCGCTCCCTGCAGAAGCTGCCCCCCAAGATCCGGGAGGCCTGGCTGGAGGGAAAATGGGACGTGTACGAGGGGCAGTTCTTTGAGGACTTCGCCGACAGGCCGGAGCATTACGTTGACCGGCAGTGGAGCCACGTCATTGAACCCTTCGAGATTCCGGGAGGGTGGAAGATTTACCGCTCCTTTGACTGGGGCTACAATAAGCCCTTCTCCTGCGGCTGGTGGGCGGTGGACTACGATGGTGTGGTATACCGGATTCTGGAGCTGTACGGCTGCACGGACACCCCCAACGAGGGCGTCAAGTGGACGCCGCCTCAGGTATTCGCGGAAATCGCAAAAGTGGAGCGGGAGCACCGGTGGCTGGCAGGAAAGAAGATCATCGGCATTGCGGATCCTGCCATCTGGGACGCGGAGACGGGGAAGAGCGTCGCCGATGTGGCGGCGGAACACAGCGTGTTCTTCTATCCGGGGGACAATAAGCGGCTGCCCGGTTGGATGCAGGTGCACTACCGGCTGGCCTTTGACGAGAATGGATACCCCCAGATGTATGTGTTCCGCAACTGCAGGGCCTTCATCCGGACAATCCCGCTGCTCATGTATGATGAGCACAGGGTGGAGGATCTGGACACAGATGGGGAAGATCATGTGGCGGACGAAACAAGGTATTTCTGCATGGCCCGGCCCATGAAGCCGGTGGAGGTAAAGACGGATATCGCAGTGCGAAATACAGCGGCGGCGCTGCTGAATGTGCCGGAAGACAGCCTGAGAACTGTAAAAATGGCAAGAATGGAGGTTTTGGAGTGAACAAGGCGAAGAAGAAGGAGGCGCTACCGGAGAAGGAGGCAGGGAAAAAGCCTGCAATGACCGCTTCCGCTGAGGATAACACCGCCTCGGCTGGAGGTGAATCGCCCCGGGAAGCCAACCCTAGTACTTCTCCAGAGGGGAAGGCTTCGGGGGGCCCGGAGGGAAGCGGAGAGAGTACGGTTACCGGCATCGGAGAAAAGGAAATTGCCAAGGCTCGGGAGACCCTGCAGAAGTACAAGGCCGGAAAATCGAACCTGGAACAGAAGGTCATTGATTCCGAGCAGTGGTACAAGCTGCGCTCCTGGGAGTGTATGCGCAAGAAAAGCGGTGATTCCGGGGCGGTGGAGCCTGCTTCCGGGTGGCTGTTTAACGCCATCGCCAACAAGCACGCTTCCGCCATGGATAATTACCCCTGCCCCAACATTCTGCCGAGAGAGGAAGGGGATCAGGGGGAGGCCAGGGCCCTCAGCGCGATTCTTCCGGTGATTCTGGAGCAGAATGACTTTGAGGACGTATATGACCGGGAGGTGGACGACAAGCTGAAAAACGGCACGGGCATCTTCGGTGTGTTCTGGGACGGGAAAAAGCTGAACGGTCTGGGGGACATTAGCGTGGAAGCGGTAGACGTGCTGAACCTGTTCTGGGAGCCCGGAGTGACGGACATTCAGGACAGCCGAAACCTGTTTCATGTTGCCCTTCGGGACAGTGACCTTCTGGAGGAGGAATACCCGGAGCTGAAAGGCAAGGTGGGTGCGTCCTCCATTGACCTGAGCACCTATCAGTATGACGACAGCGTGGACACGAAGGATAAGTCTGCTGTGGTGGACTGGTACTACAAAAAGCGTCAGGGCGGAAGGACGGTGCTCCACTACTGCAAGTTTGTCAACGACACAGTGCTGTTTGCAACGGAAAACGAGGCGGAGTACCGGGACAGAGGCTGGTATGACCATGGGCAGTATCCCTATGTCTTTGACCCGCTGTTCCGGATGAAGGGCACCCCCTGCGGCTTCGGCTTCGTGGATGTGGCGAAGAGCGCCCAGGAGTACATTGACCGGGGGAATCAGGCGATCCTCCAGAACATGCTGGCTAACGCCAGGCCCCGGCACTTTATCCGCAACGATGGCAGCGTCAATGAGGAAGAATACGCCGACATGAGCAAGGACTTTGTTCATGTGGACGGGAACCTGGGGCAGGACAGCGTGGTGCCCATCCAGGGAAAATCTTTAAGCAGCATCTATGTTCAGGTGGTGCGGGACAAGGTGGACGAATTAAAGGAGACCACCGGAAACCGGGATATTTCCACCGGCGGCACGGCCTCCGGAGTGACCGCCGCCTCCGCCATTGCCGCCATGCAGGAGGCGGGCAGCAAGCTGGACAGAGACAGCAGCAAGGCAAGCTACCGGGCCTTCCGAAAAGTGTGCGGCCTGGTGATTGAGCTGATCAGGCAGTTCTATGATCTGCCCAGGAGCTTCCGGATTGTGGGGGAGAACGGCGGCGCGGAATTTGTCCACTATTCCAACGAGGGAATCGTACCCCAGAACCAGGGCGTGGAGCTGGGCGTGGATCTTGGATACCGGCTGCCCGTATTTGATATCCAGATTTCAGCGGAGCGGCAAAGCCCCTATTCCAAAATGAGCCAGAATGAGCTGGCACTGCAATTCTACAGCGCCGGGTTCTTTAACCCCCAGATGGCACAGCAGGCTATGATGTGCCTGGACATGATGGACTTTGACCGGAAGGATTTCATCATGCAGAAAATCGCCCAGAGCGGCATGGCCTACCAGCAGCAGATGGCTATGGCCCAGATGGGTGGCATGCCCATGATGGCCCCGGCGGAACCGGGTGTTCCCAAGGCCCAGAGCACAGCCGGAGCAGCAGAGACTTCCGGTGAGAGCAGCGTCACGGCCAATGCCAGAAAACGGGTGGCAGAGGCTGGCGTTCCCACATAAGCATATCAGAATCACATGAAAAAGGAGATTATTTTATGGCAGAGAACAAAAACAAGATGGTGAAAATCCGCATCCCGAGAACCCATCCCAAACAGGAGGATGTATTCGTCTCCGTCAACGACTACACCTGCATCGTCAAGCGGGGCACAGAGGTGGAGGTGCCGGAATATGTGGCGGAGGTGCTGCGGCATCAGGAGGAAATGATGGAGACCATCGCGCTGTTCGAGGAAAAGAAGTAAGGGCAGGAGAAGGAGGGCAGGGAGTTTATTAACACACTTCCTGCCCTCTTCCCATAGGCGGGAGGCGCAGTGATGACAATTATTGAAGCAATCAGCAAAATTGACAACCTGAAACACAATACCTTTACTCATGAGGATAAGGTATCCTGGCTCAGTCGGCTGGACGGGATGGTGAAGGAGGAAATCCTGGACACCCATGAGGGAGAGGGCGGAGCTGGGTTTTCCGGCTACGATATGGAAAGCGACGTGGAAACGGAATTGCTTGTCCCAGCTCCCTACGACGAGATGTATCTGCGGTGGCTGGAGGCCCAGATCGATTATGCAAACGGAGAAATTAGCCGCTACAACAACTCTATCGAAATGTTCCTTGCCTCCTACAACGGCTATGCCCGAGCCTACAACCGGAGCCATATGCCAAAGAGTAAGAAAATGAAGTATTGAGGAGGAAACAATATGGAATATCCAAAGCTGACGGAGCTGAAAAGCCATCAGGAGCGGATCGACTACTTTCTGGGCTACAACCACAATCTGAAAATCCGATCCGGGGAGCTGTACGACATGGAGAACTTAAGCTCGGACTATTTTCCCATTCTGGCGCCCCGGAAGCGGCGGGGGATCTACAAAAGCCCGGTCAGCGTCCAGGGGATCATCGCCAAGGAAAAGCTGTGCTATGTGGACGGCGGGGCGCTGGTGGTGGGGGAGGAAAGCTATAACCTGAACCTTTCCACGGCCCCAGCGGACTGCCCAAAGCGGCTGGTCTCCATGGGCGCGTATATCCTGATCTTCCCGGACAAGAAGTTTTTTAACACCGCGAACCCGGAGGATCGGGGAAGCATGGAGGCGGAGGTAACTACCCAGGGAAGCGTGACCCTTTCCCCCTGCCGGGTGGATGGCAGCGCCCAGACGGCGGAGTATATTCAGGCAACGGCGCCGGCGAATCCAGCGAATAACACATTGTGGGTGGACACCTCCGCCTCGCCCCATGTATTAAAGCAGTGGGCGGAAAGCACGGGTACGTGGGTGAGCATTGCCACAACTTATGTAAAAATCGCGGCGGCGGGAATCGGGAGCGCCTTCCTGCAATATGACGGGGTGCTGCTCTCGGGACTGAAGGACGCGGGAGGTCAGCTGGGGGAGCTCCCGGAAAGCTGCGTGATCTGGGATAAAGGAGACAACTACATTGTCGTCACCGGGATCCTGGATGCGGCGCAGACGGTAAGCGTCCCCATTACGGTGAGCAGGTCGCTGCCCAAAATGGATTTTGTGGTGGAGGCAAAGAACCGGCTGTGGGGCTGTCGGTACGGTGAGGACGAAAACGGAGAGTTCGTCAACCGGCTCTATGCCAGCAAGCTGGGAGATTTTAAGAACTGGCAATGCTACATGGGGCTGAGTACGGACAGCTATTACGGGAACTTAGGCACCGACGGGAAGTTTACCGGGGCCATTACCCACATGGGCTATCCGCTGTTCTTCAAGGAGAACTGTCTGCACAAGGTCTACGGCGACACCCCCAGGCAGTTCCAGATTCAGGACACGGCCTGCCGCGGGGTGCAGGAGGGGTGCGAAGGGAGCCTTGCCATTGTTGGTGAGATTCTTTACTACAAGAGCCGCAACGGCGTGTGCGGGTATGACGGTTCCCTCCCAACGGAGGTATCCGCCAGCCTGGGGGAAAGGCGGTACCGCAAGGCCTCGGCCGGGGCCATCGGAAACAAATACTACATTTCCATGGAGGATTTGGAGGAAGCGGAATTCCGGCTGTTCGTCTATGACACGGGAAAGGGGCTGTGGCACAAGGAGGACGGCTTCCACAGCCTGGGGTTCGCGGCCTGGCAGGGAGAGCTGTACGCCATGGACGGGGATACCGGGAAGATCATCGCCATGCTGGGAAGCGTTGGCGAGCAGGAGGAAAAAGTCAGCTGGATGGCCCAGACCGGAGTCATGGGCACGGATATGCCGGAGAGAAAGTACATTTCCCGGCTGAATGTGCGTATGAGCATGGACGTGGGCGGCCGTGCCCGGTTCTTTGTACAGTACGATTCCATTGGGGGCTGGGAGCATCTGGGTACGGTGAACGTCACCAGTCTCAAAAGCTTTTCCCTGCCCATCCGGCCACGCCGGTGCGACCATCTGCGGCTGCGGATGGAGGGGGTCGGAGAGGCGCGGATTTATTCCATTACCAAAACCATAGAAACGGGGAGTGACCTGGGATGAGCTATGAATTCAGAACACCAAACGTAAGCGGAAGAACCACAGAGGAACAGGTACAGCAGATTATCAGCTATCTTCGGCAGCATGTACAGGAGCTGAACTATGTGGTGGGGAATCTTACACGGGAGCAGGAGGAAGACACGGAAGGAGGAACCGGAAATGGATGAGAAAAAGAAGGATTTGCTGGAGGGGCAGAAAACGCCTGAGACACCGGCCGCTCCGGAAACGCCGGCGGTACAGAAGCCCGGAGCTTACGAGTCCAAATGGACGGACAAAATCAATGGTTCGCTGGACAAGATCCTGGGGAGGAAGGATTTTACCTATGACGTAAACGGGGACGCCCTGTATCAGCAGTACAAGGATCGGTACATCCAGGGCGGGAAAATGGCTATGATGGATACTCTGGGTCAGGCGGCCACCCTTACCGGCGGGTATGGCAATTCCTACGCCCAGATGGCGGGACAGCAGGCTTACGGAAGCTACTTGCAGGGGCTAAACGACAAGATCCCGGAGCTGTACCAGCTGGCCCTGGACAAGTACAGCCAGGAGGGGGACAGCCTCTACAAGCAGTACAGCCTGCTGGCGGCTCAGGAGGGGCAGGACTATGACCGGTACAAGGACGGCCAGGGCCTGTACCAGCAGGAGTGGGAGAACGCTCTGCGGCTTTACCAGCTGGGAATCAAGACCCCGGAGGTGCTGGGGATTCTGGGAATCCCGGAGGAAGAGACGGGCGGCGGATTCGACCAGTCCTACTATAATCTGGGGCTTCATGTGCCCAGGGAGAGCGGCGGCTCTGGAAACAAGCCGAACGATGATGAGAAGAAGAAAGGTCCAGGCATTCTTGGAGGTGGAAGTGCAATTAGGCCGTACAACACAATGGTAGGATATTAATTTAGGAGGAAGGAAGATTATGTCGAAAACGTATGCCAGGAAAAAAGCTGTAGTTGAGAAGGAGGTTCCCAATCAGCCGGGAAAAACCTATCTGGCAGCAGAAATACCGCAAAAGAGCGGAGGCACGATCTCTTCCGATGCTCTTTCCCGCAGTGAAAGACAGTATGACAATGTCAGGAGCTGGGCAGACCGGTATAACTCAATTATGAAGTTATCGCAGAGCTACCGGCCCGGGGATGGCGACGGGTACTTAAAGGATATTCAAAGACTGATTGGAGACTATAACGGAATCCGGAGCTATACGGACGGCAGTTTGAATGGTTACTGGAAAAACCTTCTGGATCTGCAAAAGGTGATTTACGACACGGAACGTTTAAGAGGGCAGTTTGACAGCGAGGAGGCCTACAACAAGTATGTAAGCGAACAGAAAGATTACGAAAGTAAGCGCACGGCAGATCTTTCCCAATTGGAGCAGGAGATTGCGAAGCTGGAAAAGCAATACAGAGAGGGAAAGACGGTTTCCGACCAGTATCAAAGCCTGTATGAAGGGACGCCGTGGCTTAAGCGGAAGCAAAATCCGGACGAATATGAGGCTTTGCGGAAGAAGGGCAGCGCATACCTCCGTGATGAAATTACCAATAAAAAATCCTTCCTGAACGAGGCGAGAGCCATTCAGGAGCGGGAGCGGTTGGAGGGAAAATACGGCGGGAAAAGCTACCAGGAAATACAAGATCTTCTTGGCACCCTGGATCCGGCGGGGCAGGAAGCTCAGTGGGCGAGGGCTTACGCGGAAACCGTTATGCGGCCGGAGGATTATAGCGACCAAATCCTGAAAAACACGGCGGAGCTTAAATACCTGGAAGAGGGATTACAGAAAATCCAGGGTCTTTCCGATCAGATGGCCATGGGCGGCGAAACCGAGGCGGATAAGGAAAAATATGAGGCGCTTCTCCGGCAGTATGGCAGTCCCCAGGATTTGAAGAATCAAATTGAGGCCCTGAATAAGGAAAACTGGAAGTACCAGAACGCCCTGAAATATGGCTCCCTGAATGAGAACGAAGACTATAGGGCACTGTCAACCCAGGTTTCCGATGTAAAAAAAGCTGGTATCGGCATCGGCTTTGGAACCAAATGGTGGGGGCAGGGAGACCCGGTATACCGCTATATCAACAACATCGACGGCGCCCGGGAGGTAGTCCAGAAGGGGAAGACGCCCTATTCTGTCTATGACTTCATGACGGACGAGGATATCGCCAACTACAACTATCTTTATAACGCCCAGGGAAAGAAAGCGGCCCAGGAGTACCTTGACTACCTTTCCTATGATCTGGAGCACAGGCAGCAGAAAAAACTGAGGGAGAACGCTTATGATCTTGCCACGGATCATCCCTATACCGCCTCTGCCTTAAGTGTGCTCACAAACCTGGGCAGCGGCATTGGCGCGCTGGATGTGGCAGGTCAGAACCTGGTGCGGGAAATCTCCGGGGAGTACAAGCCTATCCATTATGAAAGAGGCTCCATGGCGCCTACGGCATTTACCACCACCATAAGAGGCACGGTGGCCCAGAATATCGCGGACGCTACCGGTATCATTGAACTGGATGAAGAAGGCCACCCGTTTTGGAGCAGGGTGCTGAACGGCAAGAGCCTGGGAGACGTATATCAGCTTGGTATGAGCATGGTGGATTCCACCGCCGTTGCTGCTCTGGCCTGGGCCGGAATTCCGGGCGGCACGGCGCTTCTGGGCGGGAGCGCGGCGTCCCAGGGCGTTCTGGACGCGCTGGAAAAGGGCGCGAGTGATTCCCAGGCGCTGTCCATGGGGATCCTGAACGGCACCTTCGAGATGCTCTTTGAGGAGGTTTCCCTGGACAAGCTGCTGAAGGGAAGCACAGGAAGCATTATCAAGGATATTTTGCAGCAGGGCGGCGTGGAAGGTTCGGAAGAGTTTCTTACAACACTTGCCAATACAGCTGCCGATATCTTGGTGATGGCGGACAAGTCTGGCTATCAGTCTGATATTGAACGGTATATGCGGGAGGATGGACTGGACAGGAAGCAGGCCACACTTAAGGCCCTGCAAAACGTGGCCATCGGTATGGGCTGGGACTTTGTGGGAGGCTTCCTCTCCGGCGGAGCCATGGGCGGAATGGCAATGCCAATCCATACCTACGTGCAGGGCGCAAGTCTGCAAAAGGCCGGCGTCAGTGCCGAAGAGCTTTCTCAGCTGGGGGAAACCTTCTATCAGGACAGTAAGACCGGGAAAATGGTTGGGAAGGCTGGAAATGATTCCGGTGCCTTCAATATGGGCAGGCTCTATAACAGAATCAGTACAGAGCTTTCCAATCAGAACGCCGCGGATATCCAGAAAGCCCTGGAAGAGAAAGGTATGGACAGGGCGATTGCCAAAAAACATGCCCAGATCCTGGAGACAATCGCCGAGGGCGGGACGCTGTCCGATACCCAGATGCGGATGATCGAGAAAAACGAGATTCTTTCTCAGGCTATGGAAGAGATCATCCGGAATCCGGATTCCACTGTGAATCAGCGGCTCCGGGGCTACAAGGATATTGTCCATAAGCAGCAGGCCATTCATGATCAGGATAATGGTTCCCGGACAGAGCAGACGCATCCCGGGCAGGAGAATACCAGCAAGCCTGCGGAACAATCCATTCACAATTTGGTGGGCAAGGCGGTTGACGCTGCCGTTTCCGAGGATGGAAAGACCAGAATCGTTTCTACCGGGCAGGATACGGAGATTCAGAAGATTGCCTCTATCCGGGACGGGAATATCACCTTCCAGATGGAGGACGGTTCTCTGGTGGATGCCGGGGACATTGCCTATGGTTCCGAAGGGGACGCTATCATCTATGATGCGGTGGCCTCTCTGGGAGTCAGGGCAGAAATGGCAAATCTGCTGGTGGATGGGTTTACGACTTCCAAGGATGTGCCCGCCGCTGTGTACGCCAAGGGCGTGCAGGACGCTTTCCGGTACGGGAAATGGGGCGCTCCCATGCGGCAGATGGAAAGCGGGGTATTCACCAGCCAGCTGACGGAGCTTCAGCGGCAGAATGCCTATAAGGTCGGACGCATGATGGCACAGCAAGAGGCCGTCGCCAGGCAGCAGCAGAGACAGCAGAAGGCCGCTCAGAAGAAGGGGCAGAAGGAGCCGGGAAAGGTTCACTTCGAAGGGGACGAAACGAAGCTTACGAAGAAACAGAAGACGAATATGCAGGCGCTGGAAACCATTGCGGATGCGCTGGGTATTCAGATTTATGTCTTTGAAAGTGAAACGGCACCCTCTGCGGATGGAAAGGGCACTGTCCGGATCGGGGATAACGGCTGGTATGTTCCCGAAGACGGGAGCATTCACATT
>CAYMWT010000059.1:0-11171 GCA_964394055.1 uncultured Oscillospiraceae bacterium | reverse complement strand
AATGCGAAAGCTGGCACATTTTTTGCAATCTGCCAGCTGTAACAAAAAAGTACACTTATTGGTAAACGTGTTCAGCAGGCATTGGTTCCGAAAAGAAATTCGGCAAATTGGAGGCTGTTCCATGGAAACACTGTCCCAAAAAAGAAGCGTATTCAAAAAGCTTTTCCTGATGTTCCTTATTTTCCTGATCACTGGTTTGATTTTTTATCGGTTCAACGTTCTTACGCCTATGTATGGCGACGACTACCAATACGCCTTTTCCTTCTATGACGGCAAACGAATTGCGTCCCTGGGAGACATTTTTCACTCTCTCTATTATCACTATTTCTCAATGAATGGCCGGCTGACCACCCATTTTTTCGCCCATCTGTTCCTCATGTTTGATGAAGGCGTGTTTGACCATTTCAACACTCTCTTCTTCCTCTGCCTTGGACTTGTGATCTACCGGTCTTCCGGCTTTGGCCTGAAGAAATACAGTCCCCTGTGGCTCTGTTTCGTTTTCGTTCTCCTCTACCAGTTTACCCCAGCCTTTGGCCAGAGCTTTTTGTGGACCGTCGCCTCTCCCACCTACCTGATGGGCGTTGCCTTTCTCATCGCTGTCCTGCTGCCCTATCTCAAGCACCTTCGCCAGCCCGGCGTCCCGTCGTCCAGGCCCTGGCTTACGGCCCTGGCCGCGCTGGTAATCGGATTTCTGGCAGGAACCATCAATGAGAACAACAGCATCGCCCTGCTGGGTATGGCTGCCGTTGCCACCTTTATCTCCTGGCTGCGCAAGGATCTCAGGCCCTGGATGCTCACCTGCCTGTTTGGCATTCTTGTCGGCTACATACTCATGCTGATCGCCCCGGGAAACGGTCTGCGTATGCAGGAACTGGGGTCGGAACGCACCCTCTCTGCCCTTCTGCAACAGGCTAAAATCATCACCACCAACGCTGTGCATCTGTTCCACCCTCTTTTGATTCTGTTTCTCGCCCTGCTGTACCTCTACCTGCTTCAGCGGGGCGGCAAGTCCATGAAGGAGATTCTGCTTCCTCTCATCCCCACCGGAGTTCTTATGGTGGGCGTGCTTGGCTCCTCCTATTCCATGATCGTCACCACCTATTTCCCTCTCCGGGTCTGGAGCGGCCCCGTGGCGTTTCTGATTGCCGCCTGTGGAAGCGTTGCCTCCCTGATTGATTTTTCCAAGCCTGTATTCTCCCGGGTTTTTCTGAAAGTCGTCGCTCTCTTTTTCATCCTGCTGACGCTGGTAAACTGCAGCAAAACGGTATCAGACCTAAAGGATATTCGCTACCTCTATGATACCCGGGTTACCAGCATCCAGGAACAGCTTGCCCGGGGAGAGGAGGACATTTACGTCCCCTCCATCCGTTCCACCAATCGGTTCAGCTGCATCCCGGAACGGGGAGATCTGGATTACAATTCCTCCTCCTGGCACAACGAAGCCATGGCATCCTATTGGGGCGCCCGATCCTTCAACGTGATAGAAAACTAGCGTTATCTGCATGAAAAGCCGCCGACTATCGGTGGCTTTTTGCATGGAAGCAGACTGTTTTGCCCTGCCCTTCTTTCCATTCACATTGACATTTTTATCACAATCCCCTATAATACAGGCAAATCCATATACAGATTTCTCTCCTTCCTTGGAGTATTTCAGGAGGCGTTTCCATGAGGAGCTCAGACAATTCCAGGCTTCGGATTTTCTATGTTTTGGACTACCTGCAAAAAAACTCCCACCAGGATCACCCGGTGAGAGGTTCGCAGCTTCTGGAAATGCTGCAGCGCCAGCACAATATGGACTGCGACCGCAAGACCATATACGCGGACATCAAGGCCCTGCAGGAATACGGGGTGGATATCGTCTCCGTCACTGGCAAAAACGGCGGCTATTACATCGCCTCCCGGAACTTTGAGCTGCCGGAGCTGAAGCTCCTCATTGACGCCGTCCAGTCCAGCCGGTTCCTCACGGAGAAAAAGTCCCGGGAGCTGATTGAAAAGCTGTGCAACCAGGTGAGCGTCCACGACGCCAATCTCATGCGCCGGGATGTGCTGGTCAGCGGCCGGGTCAAAAGCATGAACGAGACCATTTATTACAATGTGGACGCCATTCAGGAGGCCATAGCCCACAACCGGCAGATCCGCTTCCGCTACTTTGACTGGGACTTAAACGGAAACCGAAAGTACCGGAACCGGGACTATCAGGCCAGCCCCTACGGGCTGTGCCAGGACAATGAAAACTGCTATCTGCTGGCCTGGTCTCCCCGGCATGGGGTCACCAGCTACCGGGTAGACCGGATGAGCGGCATTGAGCCGGTTGACCTGCCCCGGATCCCCTGCCCCGAGCTGACGGGAGAGGCCCTGGTCAACCACGCCAATCAGCTTTTCCAGATGTTCTCCGGGGAAACCACCTCTGTAAAGCTTCGCTTCCATCGGAGCCTGGTCAACGTGGTAATGGATCGGTTCGGTCGGGATACCATGCTGATTCCCGATGGAGAGGATTATTTTGTATTCACCGTGAATGTGGCGGTATCCCCCATGTTTTTAAGCTGGGTCATCAGCTTTGGCCGCAAGGCGGAAATTCTCTATCCCCAAAGCGTCATCGACGACTGCAAGGCCCTGTGTCAGGAGGTTCTCTCTCAGTACGGGCACTAAACCAGGTGGAAGGAATCGAACACGTTCCCCCAGACGATCTGAGAGCCCTCTGTGGTGTCCGCGTCCCGGAGGATGGACATACAGTAATGGTAGTCCCCATCGTCCAATATCACCGCTCTGCCGATGCGCTCCCCTTCTTCCCCGGCGGAGGCCCAGACGAATTCGTGGCGCTTGCTTTCCCCTTCCTGGGTGGTCATCACCGTCAGATCGTCCTTCTGATAGCCGGAAATTGCCTGCATGGTGTCGTTCAGGTCGCCCCCGTCCCGGGTCTCAATGACGATCTCATAGCCGTTGCACAGGTATACCTGCTCACTGGTGCTTTCCATCACCGGGGCCACCACATCGTCTGGCAGCTCTACGGTGATCCGCTTTGGCACTGCCGCTGCCGGTTCGGCATAGACATCCGCCACAGTTTCCATAGCCTCCTCCCTTGCGCAGCCGGTGAGCAAAACGGTCAGCAGCAGAATGGCACTTACAAATCTTCTCACAACGATCCCTCCCGAAAGGAAATTTCCATGACAAAGCTTATCCTTCTTTACCTGCTTACAATCAATGCGATTGCCTTCCTGCTTATGCTGGTGGACAAGCAGAAAGCCAGAAAAAATCTTTGGCGGATCCCGGAAGCCACCCTGATGGGCTCCGCCCTGCTGGGAGGCAGCATCGGCGCCCTGGCAGGGATGTACACCTTCCGCCACAAAACCCGCCACCTCAAATTCACCCTGGGCATCCCGGCAATTTTCATCCTGCAAATCGCCTTGAGCGGCTATATTCTCTACCAACTCTATCGACAAGGAGCGTAGCATCTATGGAACAAACTCTCAATCAGGCTGCCCTGACCCTTCAGGGTTGCCTGAAACAAGCGCCCCAGGTGGGCATCATTCTTGGCAGCGGTCTGGGCGGCCTTGCGGATAAGCTGCAAGACCCCGTGGTCATCCCCTATGCCCAGGTGCCGGGCATGAAGCTCAGCACCGCTCCCGGTCACGCGGGCCGGTTTGTGGCAGGAATGCTGGGCGGCAAATATGTGCTGTGTATGCAAGGGAGGCTCCACTATTACGAGGGCCACGCCATGACGGACATTGTCTTCCCCGTCCGGCTGATGAAGCTTCTGGGCGTGGAGACCCTGATTGTCACCAATGCCTGCGGCGCTGTCAACCGGGACTTTGCCCCCGGTGATCTGTGCCTCATCACCGACCACATCAATTTTCTGGGCACCAATCCCATGATCGGCCCCAACCCGGATGCCTTCGGCCCCCGGTTCTTCGATATGTCGGAAGCGTATGACCCCTCCCTCCGGGCGCTGGCCTTACAATGTGGAGATGCCCTGGGAATCTCCCTGCGTCAGGGCGTGTACCTGGCCTATACCGGCCCCAGCTATGAGACCCCGGCGGAGATCCGGGCCTTCCGGGTGCTGGGGGCGGATCTGGTGGGCATGAGCACCGTTCCCGAGGTCATTGCCGCTCACCATTGCGGTCTTCACACCCTGGCCATGGGCCTGGTGACCAACATGGCCGCCGGTGTCTCCGAGAAGAAGCTCAGCGAGCAGGAGGTCATCGACACCGCCGCAGCCAAGGCCCTGACCCTGGAATCCCTGGTGGAACGGATTATTTCCCAGCTTTGATGGCATAGAAGCACCCCATTGCGGTTTTCTGTTCCGCAATGGGGTGTTTGTTACAGCATCAGGATGGAAAGCATACTTAGTGCCATGATTGCTATGAAAATCAGAATGCCAGCGTTGGAGAAGAAGCATTTCAAACATCTTCTGTCCATCCACTGGGATTGACGGTAATCCTTGATCTCCCGGCGCTTTACGATCAGGATTGCCACAGCGGCAATGGCAAACCCAGAGAACACCAGGCCGCTGAAAAGATCCGCCATTTCGGCGGGCATCCCCTCCATGAGCCTTGTCATCAGATCCGCCAGCACCAGGTTGTTGAACACATGCAGCACCATTGACCAAAGCACCGAATACTCTACGGCGCAATAGCCCAGCACCAGTCCCGCCAGAAAGGCATAGGGTGCCTGCATCAGATTCCCATGGAACATGGCAAACAGGAACGCCGAGCCAAAAATGGCAAACCGCTTTCCGTAGGGCCGCAGAGAGCGCAGCGCAAAGCCCCGGAACAGGATTTCCTCGGAAATGGGAGCCAGAACCACAGAGTACAGGAACATGCTCACCGTGCTGCTGTCCCCGGAAACCGCGTCCAGCATGTCCAGGATGGACTTTCCGAACCGGTTCATAATGGCTTCCAGGGTTTCCAGCCAAAGGCCGCTGATCAGCTGAGCCCCGGCCATCAGGGTCAGCATGGCAAAAAAGGTGCCAGGCTTCATAGGAGCCTCTTTGTGGAGAATCTCCCGTCGGTAGTCCCCGCCCTTCCAGGCCCAGAGAATCAGAAGCCCCAGAAAAATGGTCAGGATATACCCGAACGCATTGTTCATCAGAGCTGAGGGATCCATCTCCGGGTAGAAATTCCCGGCCGCAAAGCCTTTGAGATACTGCTTCACCTCATCCACGATCATGGTACCTATGACCAGGACGTTCATCAGGCCATAGTAGATCAGCAGCACCCAGCCCACAACGGAAAATTGGCGGCGAAGCCATTTATTCACTTGCTTTTCTTCCATATTTCTCTCCTAACACTGCTTCTGCTGTCAGGATGCCATCCACGGCAGCGGACATAATACCTCCCGCGTATCCGGCGCCCTCTCCCGTAGGATACAGGCCCCGAACCGTGCTTTCTCTTCCCGCGTCCCGCAGGATCCGCACCGGGGAGGAGCTGCGGGTCTCCGGCGCGGTCAGCACACCGGAAGGATCGGCAAAGCCCTTCAGCCGCCGATCCAGTCCCGGCAGGGCCTCCTCCATGGCTTTTGTCAGCTTCCCCGGCAGCACCTCATGGAGGTCGCACCAGGTGACCCCGGGCCGATAGGTCGGCTCCACTCCGGCACTTCCGGCGCTCGGCTTTCCTGCCAGGAAGTCCCCCACGGTCTGGGCCGGGGCACGGTAGCTTCCGCTGATGCGGTAGGCCCGCTCCTCAATCTCCTGCTGCCATTTCATACCGCCCAAGGCTCCCGCATAGGGGAAATCGGCAGGATTCACCGTCACCAGCAACGCGGCATTGGCGTTTTCTCCCTCCCGATCCGCATAGCTCATGCCGTTGGTCACAACCCGGCCCTCTTCCGAAGCCGCCGCCACCACATAGCCTCCCGGGCACATGCAGAAGGTGTAGACCGTTTCCTCCTCCAGATGCTCCACCAGCTTGTAATCCGCCGGAGGCAGGGCCGGATTGTCCTGCCCATATTGGGCACGGTTGATGCGACTTTGCTTCTGCTCGATCCGAACCCCCATGGCAAAGGGCTTCGGTTCCATGGGAACGCCTGTTTCCTCCAGCATCCGGAAGGTATCCCGGGCGCTGTGTCCCACCGCCAGAATGGCCCTGTCACAGGGAATGACTTCTCCGTTCGCCGTTTGCAAACCCGTCAGCCGGTTTCCTTCCAGTTGAAGGCCGGTGACCTGGGTGCGAAAGCGCACCTCTCCTCCCAATTCGATGATCCGCTTTCGGAGATTCTGCACCACCGTCAGCAGCACATCTGTCCCCACATGGGGCTTGGCGTCGTAGAGAATGTCCTCTCTGGCCCCCGCTTTCACAAACTGCTCCAGAATCCAGCCGATTCTCGGGTTGTTCACCCCGGTGTTCAGCTTACCGTCGGAGAAGGTGCCCGCGCCGCCCTCTCCAAACTGGACATTGCTTGTGGTATCCAGGATACCGGTTTCAAAGAATTTCTCCACCTTTTCATGCCGGGTGACCGCATCCTCTCCCCGCTCCAATACAATGGGTCGCTGTCCCGCCATGGCAAGGATCAGGGCGGCAAACATGCCCGCAGGGCCAAAGCCGATGACCACCGGCCTATGGGGCAGCGCTTCTCTGGGCTTCGGCGGCTGATAGCAGGTGTTGGCAGCCAACGCCGCCCGCTTGGAGCCGCACTGCTTTAAAATTTTCTTCTCGCTGCCCTCCACCGCTACATCCACGGTGTAGATGATCTTCACATCCGGCTTCTTTCGGGCGTCCACACTCCGGCGGACGATCTTCAGATTCCGGATTTTCGAATTGGGAATCCCCAGCAGCTTCGCCGCCTCGAACCGAAGCTGATGGGCGTTATGCTCCGGTGGCAGGGCAATGTCTCGAATTCGTATCATGTTACTCCCTCCCAGCGCTCTCTCCCGCCAGTCTCCCGGAACTCCAGGCCCATTGCAGATTGTAGCCGCCGCAGTCTCCATCGATGTCCAGCACCTCGCCGCAGGCATACAGCCCGGGTATCAGCTTGCTTTCCATGGTCTTCTTGTCAAATTCCCTGGTCACAATGCCGCCCGCCGTCACCTGGGCACTGTCCATGCCCAGAGGCTCTGTTAAGGGCACCAGGAAGGACTTTACCGTATTCGCCACCTGTCCCAATTCCCAATCGGAAAGTTCAGAAATAGGACGGTTCCCGGAAATTCCCGCCGCCTGGGTCAGCACCCGTCCCAGCCGGTTGTGGAGAATGCCCGTCAGCAGCTCTCCGGCAGGCAGATTTCTCTCCTTCCGCCGGAGAAGCATCTCTGTCAGAGCCTCTTCCGTCAGCTCCGGCAGGAAGTCCAGGCGGCACAGCCATTCTCCGCCCCCCTGGCACACGTCCCGGGATACCTCAAACATCACCGGCCCGGAAAGGCCGTATTCCGTAAATTGCAGCTCCCCCATACTGGACGAAAAAACGTCCCCGTCATGGAGAACCTCCACACGGCAGTTGGCCCGGACGCCCTTCAGCGCCGGGAGGCTGCCCCAGTCGGCCCTGATCTGCACCAGATTGGGCCGCAGCCTGGTACAGCTGTGCCCCAGAGAACGAAGCAGCTTATAGCCGGACATGGTTCCTCCCAGCTTGCTCCCTGCCAGGCCCCCGCAGGCGATGATCAGCCTGTCGCATTCCATCCGCTCTCCCCCGGAGACCAGCAAAAAGCCATCTCCGGTCTTCTTAACTTTCTCCACCTCAAAGCCCAGCTTTACCTGGATATTGGGCTTTTCCAATGAAAACCGCAGAATATCCACCACAGAATTGGCCTGGTCAGAATAAGGGTACACCCGTCCCCCAGGCTCCGCCACGGTATATAGGCCCAGGGAGGTAAACCACTGGAGGGTTTCCTCCGGAGAAAACCTGTCCAGGGCGTACCGGGAAAATTCCGGTGCCTCCCCATGGTAGTGCCCCAGCGTTCCCTGAAGGTTAGACAGGTTGCACCGACCATTTCCGGTAGCCTGGAGCTTTCTGCCCACCCGGGCCTGACGCTCCATCAGGATCACCTGATTGTTTCGGTTTTCCGACGCGGCCAGCGCCGCTGCCATCCCGGAAGCCCCGCCGCCAATGATTCCAATGACCATTCCGTCCGCCCTTTCTTTTCCTCATAGTTTAACCATTATACTCCATAAACCCAGACGATACAAGAAAAACTTCTTTGCACCCGGCCAAATCTATGCTATACTAATGAGAAGGTGATACCATGGATCGAAGCAACATTGAAAAAATCGCCCAAACAAGTGAGGATCGGCTCCTCCTTGCCAAGCTTTGGGACAAAATAAACGCCGGGATCCGGAAGAACATTCCCTCCAATACCGGCTTTCTCTCTCCCCGGGAGCAAGAGCTTGCCCGGTATCTCTTTGGGGAACCGGAGGGATTGTACGCCTTCGGCGGCTGGGAGGAGGCAGAGCGGAAAATGCTCGTTTACCTTCCGGAATACCTGACGGAGGACGCCCTGTGGGAGGAGGACGGCCCCTGTGCCTGCCTCCGGGCCACCTTCTTTCAGGGAGACAGCCTGAGCCACCGGGATTTTCTGGGGGCCCTGATGGCCGCGGGCATTGCCCGGGAAACTCTGGGAGATATCTGCGTGGGCAGGGGCAGCTGTGACTTCTTTGTCACGTCGGAAATCGCTCCCTACATTTTGCAGAATTTCACCTCAGCCGGCCGAACCAAGCTCCGTCTGGAGCGGATCCCATTAAAAGAAGCCGCCATCCCGGAACCGGAGGTAAAGGAAATCAAGGACACCCTGGCCTCTCTCCGTCTGGACAGTGTGATTGCCTCTGGCTTTCGCATTGGCCGAAGCCTGGCCGCCCAGTATGTCTCCGCCGGAAAGGCGGCCATCGACGGTCTGCCCTGCGAAAAGCCGGACAAGACCGTAACCGAGGGCATGAAGATCTCCGTCCGGGGCCTGGGAAAGCTGCGGCTGGCTGCCGTGAACGGGAAAACCAAAAAGGATCGAATTTCGGTGGTCATCCACCGGTATGTGTGAGGAAAACGCTATGCATATGAACGAAGTCATCGCCAGAATCAACGAGCTGGCAAAAAAAGCAAAAACCCAGAGCCTGACCCAGGAGGAGCTGGCAGAGCGGGATCGCTTAAGAAGAATCTATATCGATTCCGTGAAGGCCAATCTCGTCGGTCAGCTGGAAAACACCTATATTCTTGAGTCTGACGGCACGAAGAAAAAGCTGGAGCACAAGGAGAAGTAAATGACCATCGCTGAGCAGATCGCCGCCTACACTCCCGTCAACGCCCAGGAGGCCCGGGATCAAGAAATTCTCCTGTCCTGGCTGGAAAGCGGCGTGGACATCTATACCAGGGAAAACGAAGCAGCCCATCTGACGTCCTCCGCCTGGGTGGTCAGTCCCGACCATCAACAGGTGCTGATGGTCTATCACAACATCTACCATTCCTGGTCCTGGATGGGCGGTCATGCCGACGGAAGCAAAGACCTGCTCGAGGTCGCCCGCCGGGAGGTCATGGAGGAAAGCGGCCTGAAGGAGCTGACCCTGCTGTCCCCGGAGCTGTTCTCCCTGGAAATCCTCACCGTGGACGGCCATATCAAGCGGGGCAGCTATGTCTCCTCCCATCTCCATCTGAACGTAACCTACCTGTTTGAGGCAGACCCCAACCAGCCTCTGTCCATCAAGCCCGACGAAAACAGCGGCGTTGCCTGGTTCCCGGTAACCGAGCTAAGTCAGCGGGTCACCGAACCCTGGTTTCTGAAATGGATCTATTCCAAGCTCACGGAAAAAGTGATCCAATCCGGGCTTTGATCCCACTTTTTTGGAGGTACCCTATGCCCTTTCTCCCCATCACCAGACAGGAAATGCTGGATCGCGGCTGGGCACAATGTGATTTTGTCTATGTCATCGGCGACGCCTATGTGGATCATCCGTCCTTTGGCCACGCCATTATCAGCCGCTGTCTGGAAGCCCACGGCTATTCCGTCGGCATCATCTCCCAGCCGGATTGGAAAAATCCCAAGTCCATAACCACCTTCGGCCCTCCCCGACTGGGCTTTCTGGTCTCCGGCGGCAATATGGATTCCATGGTCAACCACTATTCCGTCGCCAAACGCCACAGGAAAACCGATGCCTTTACCCCAGGCGGCGTCATGGGCAAGCGGCCGGACTATGCCACCGTAGTCTACTGTAACCTCATTCGCCAGACCTACAAGGACGTGCCCATTCTCATCGGCGGCATTGAGGCCAGCCTCCGCAGGCTTTCCCACTACGACTACTGGTCGGAAAGCCTGAAGCGCTCCATTTTACTGGATTCCCAGGCGGATCTGCTCATGTACGGCATGGGAGAAAAGAGCATTGTGGAAATCGCCGATGCTCTCAACGCCGGTATGGACGTGAAGGACATCACCTATGTAGACGGCACGGTTTTCAAAGCCCAGGCCCTGGACGACAGCTTTCCCACCATCACCCTGCCCTCCTACGAGGCGCTGAAGGCCAGCAAGCGCCGCTATGCGGAGTCCTTCAAAATCCAGTACGGCAACTGTGACCCCTTCACCGCCAAGCGTCTGGCAGAGCCATACGACAAATGCTATGTGGTGCAGAACCCGCCCCAGAAGCCTCTGACCACCCAGGAAATGGATGCCATCTACGACCTGCCCTACATGCGCACCTGGCACCCCAGCTACAAGAAAGCCGGCGGCGTCCCTGCCATTGAGGAAGTGAAGTTCAGCCTGGTGAGCAATCGTGGCTGCTTTGGTGCCTGCTCCTTCTGTGCCCTGACCTTCCACCAGGGCCGGATTGTCCAGGTGAGAAGCCATGAATCCATCCTCAGAGAAGCAGAACTTATGACCCAGGATCCGGACTTCAAGGGCTACATCCACGACGTAGGCGGCCCCACAGCCAATTTCCGGCATCCGGCCTGTGAAAAGCAAATGACCAAGGGCGCCTGCGGCGGGCGGCAATGCCTCTACCCCACGCCCTGCAAGAACATGAACGCCGACCATTCGGATTACGTTTCCCTGCTTCGGAAGCTGCGCAAGCTTCCCGGGGTGAAAAAGGTCTTTGTCCGCAGCGGCATCCGGTTTGACTACCTGTTGGCGGATAAGAAGGACACCTTCTTCAAGGAGCTGGTGCAGTACCACATTTCCGGCCAGTTGAAGGTGGCCCCGGAGCACGTCTCCGACGCCGTTCTCAGCCGGATGGGAAAGCCTAAAAACGCCGTATACAACCGGTTCGTGG
>CAYMWT010000058.1:748-11188 GCA_964394055.1 uncultured Oscillospiraceae bacterium | reverse complement strand
TGAAGCGCTTCCCGCAGCAGATCTGGCAGACCTCCCGGTTCGTCGGTGGAGAGAACCCGGGCTGGCTTGATGCACACCAGAATATCTCCGTCCATGTATAATATATCCATACTTCATCACACACCTTTTCTCTATCCTAGCAGAAAAAGTCCGCCATTGCAAGAAAAAACGCTTCGCAATTCTGCGAGGCGTTTTCTTGACCGGTTATGCTCCAAAGGGCTTTCTTTTCAGTCTGGCAAGGCGCTCCTTTACGGTGACATTCTTTCTCACATACGCAAAGTACCAGCCAATCCCACAGGGCACGATGGCACCCACAGCGTCCAGGACGGAATGCTGCTTGACAAACACTGTGGACACGATAATCAATCCGCACAGGATTCCCACCGCTGTCAGCTTTCCTGGGGAACGGAGGCTCTTACAGTGCGCGGCGGCCAGGAATACGCCCACGGCGCCAATCACATGCTCCGACGGGAACACCCCGCAATTATCATCCACACTGTAGATAAAGCCCATCACCCGGGTGAGGAAATTGTCCCTGGGGAAAACCGCCGGACGAAGCTCCTGGCATGTGGGGAACAGCACTATGGTCAAGGTGGATATGGTCATGGAAATGACCAGGAATTTACTGTAACGCTTGCACGCGGATACATCATAAATGGCAGTATACAGGTGCATGGCCACGATCACCACATACCAGCTGGCATAGAAGATCAGAAACCACTCACAAAACGGGATCCGGTCATCCAGAGCGCAGTGGATCACGGTATACCCTGCCGCTGGGGTCAAACTTTCCAAAATCGTATACCGCAGAAGATAAACCGGCCAGAACAGCAGCCACAGAAAATGACGGTACTGCGGCGTGTTCAGCTTACTCAGGCGAAAATTCCGAATATCAACCTCCGGCTGATTCATAGCTTTCATGACCTTTCCTTCAGATTCCTTTCAGAAAAGTATATCCAACGGGTCTGAACCAAAATGAAACATTTTGTTTCGAAAATGTGAATTCTCTTTTTTCCGTCGGTTCATAGGAATGCCGGGTTATTCTTCCACATCTTTTTTCCGATAGGCCTCAGGCAGTTCTCCTTCGCCCCCCATGAGGGCGGTCATTTCCTCGATCCGCTCCAGAGGGAAGGGCGGATTGGTCAGAGGCTTCAGGGCGATGGACATGAGCTTCATGGGGTTGTCGTCTGCCAGAACCCGGTTGGAGCTAAGCTCTCCGCACCGGCGGCAGCGATGGATGATGGCCCACTCCCCTTTTCCCCGCACCCAGACGGCGATTGGTTCCATGATACCGCCGCAGTCGCTTTCCCGATCTCCCGGCTCAATGTCCACATGAAGGCTGTGGAGGCAATTGGGGCAGTGATTCCGATGGTCGCTGCCCGCGCCGGCAGGCACAACCAGACGGCCACAGTTTTTGCAGGTAAAGGATTCCTCGCAGGCGTGGTTCTTATAGTAGCCCTTTTCGTACTGTCTGCGTTTGTTTTCCCGATTCATCTTGCTTCCTCACTTTTTGAATACCAGCAGCTTGCTGGCAATGTAATTGAGCACCACCACAAGGACACTGGTGACCAGCTTCCAGATGTTGCCGTTCCAGTGGAGCAGGTCAACGGTGACAAACAGAATCCCCGTTTCCAGAACACCGGAACCCAGGCGGCAGCTTACAAATTTGATCAGCTCCGGAATCACTGTCTTTCGGGACCAGTCATGGCTCTTAAATACCCAGGGCTTATTGGTGAGATAGGCAAAGGCCACCGCCGCCACCCAGGCAACGGCATTGCTGAAGGCCGCCGACAGGTGGAGCAGGTTATATACCGGAAGATAGATAAGGTAATTGACCACCGTGGTCAGGACGCCGAAGAAGAGATAGGTTACAATGTCCCAGTGATCCTTCACCAGGGCTTTCAGCTTTTGAAACACGGAAGACGCCTCCCATCAGAAGCCCAGTTCTTCCCCTACCAGGATCACCTTGATCCGTCCGGCAGGGCGGCAGTGTCTGGTAATGAGGATCTGGTTGCAGATACACTGGGGGCTTTTGCAGTCGGCGCAGGAGCCGGTGACATTGCAGGGTGTCTGAACCGGGAACCGCTGGGCGTTCATGGGGGCGGCCACGGTTCTGGCCCGGGTCACAGCGTCCTCCAATGTGTCGCAGACCTTATTCATGCCCGCAATGACGATCACGGATTCCGGGCCATACACAATGGCAGCCACCCGGTTTCCGGTGCCGTCGATATTCACCAGCTCTCCCTCCATGCTCAGAGCATTGGTGCCGGTGAGGAACACCTGGGCCAGCATGGCCTGCTTCATGATTACGGTCTTTTCCTCCGGGGTGGCGCCAGTGTCCCGGTCAATGGGACGATAATTTCCCTTACGGACGGCATCAATCAGGCCAATTTCCTCAGCGCTGGCACAGCCGCCCCAGCCCACAGTGGCGCCTTCGGGAATCAGGCTCAGCGCCTGACGGAGGGCATCCTCCCGGGCTTCGCAGTAGCAGGCGTCAAAGTGGCGGCTGCGGAGATTTTTCATGACTGCCTGGGCGCGTTTTTCATAATAGGAATGTTTTACACTGTTCATCAGCTACTCTCCTTTTAGTAGAATAATAGGTCGGAATAGGTGGGATAGGGCCAATAGGCTTTATCGGTAAGGGTCTCCAAAATATCCGCCTCTGTCCGTAAACTGGTCATTTCCGCCGTGATGGTATCATGGTAATACCGGGCAGCGCTTTCCGGGTCCTTGGGAACAAAGGTCAGGGCACGCTTCAGGTCATAGATGGCATCATACAGAGCATCGGTATGGGTGGACAGATCCGCGATCATGGCACTCTCCGCCTTGCAGGTGGCCCCGATCTGGGCCTTGGCGTTGACGGTATCGCACAGGGAGCGGGTATAATGGAGGGCCGCAGGCAGAATCTGGTGCTGGGCCATGTCCACCATGGTACGGGCCTCGATATTTACGATCTTATTGTAGGATTCCAGATGGATGTTGTGCCGGGCACGAAATTCCGTTTCAGTGAAGATACCCCGGCGGGTGACCAGGTCTATGTTCTTGGGCTGGATGTAGGTAGGAAGGGCATCGGCGGCGGAAGGGAAATTGCTCAGCCCCCGTCTGACTGCCTCCTGCTTCCACTCCTCGCTGTAGCCGTTGCCCCCGAAGATGATCCGGCTGTGCTCTGTCAGAGTCTTGCAGACCAGGGTTTGGAGGGTGGTGTCAAAGTCATCGGTATTTTCCAGCACATCGGCGAATTTCCCCAGCTCCTCCGCCATAATGGTATTCAGGGCGATGTTCGGCCCGGCAATGGACTGGGAGGAGCCAAGCATACGGAACTCAAACTTGTTGCCGGTAAAGGCCAGCGGACTGGTACGGTTCCGGTCCGTGGTGTCCTTGGGAATGGCGGGCAATACGTCCACGCCGATGCGGAGCATACTCTTTTCCGGCTCGGTGTAGTTGGTTCCGTCGATGATGGAGCGAATGATGGCGCTGAGCTCATCCCCCAGGAAAATGGAGATAATGGCGGGAGGCGCCTCGCTGGCACCTAAGCGATGGTCATTGTTGGCGGTAGCCACGGTGCAGCGGAGGAAATCCTGGTATTCGTCCACGCCGGCAATGAAGGCAGCCAGGAACACCAGGAACTGGGCATTCTGGCGTGGGGTCTTTCCCGGGCTGAACAGGTTCTTCCCTCCATCCGTGGACAGCGACCAGTTGTTGTGCTTTCCGGAACCGGCTACTCCGGCAAAGGGCTTCTCGTGGAGCAGACACACCAGATTGTGCTTGGCAGCGCACTTCTTCATAATGGCCATGACGATCTGGTTATCATCGCAGGCCTTGTTCACATCGGTGTAAATGGGAGCCATCTCGTGCTGACAGGGCGCGCCCTCGTTGTGCTTGGTCTTGCTGGGGATGCCCAGACGCCACAGCTGTTCGTCCAGATCCCGCATGAAGGCGGCCACACGGGTGCGGATGGTGCCAAAATAGTGATCGTCCAGCTCCTGACCCTTGGGAGGCTGGGCACCGAACAATGTACGGCCCGTGAGCCGCAGATCTTCCCGCTGGGCGTACAGGTCTTTGGGAAGCAGGAAATACTCCTGTTCCGCGCCTACGTTGGCAATGACCCGCTGGGTTTCGTTGTCGCCGAACAGCCGGAGGATCCGGACAGCCTCCCGGGAAACTTCGTCCATGGAACGCAGCAAAGGGGTCTTCTTATCCAGAGACTCGCCGGTATAGGAGAAGAAGCAGGTAGGAATGTACAAACTGCCGTCTCGGACAAAGGCGCAGGCCGTAGGATCCCATGCGGTGTAGCCTCTGGCCTCAAAGGTGGCCCGGAGACCGCCTGATGGAAAGGAAGAAGCGTCCGGCTCTCCCCGCACCAGCTCCTTACCGGAAAATTCCATGATTACCTTGCCGTCTCCGGTGGGCGTGATAAAAGAATCGTGCTTTTCGGCGGTGATGCCGGTCATCGGCTGGAACCAATGGGTGTAGTGGGTGGCCCCCTTCTCTGTGGCCCAGAGCCGCATGGCCTCCGCAATCTCGTTGGCCACACCCAATGGCAGCTGCTTGCCGGTAGCGATACATTCCTTCCAGCCGCGGTAGGTAGCCTGGGGCAGCCGCTGCTTCATGGTAGCCTCATTAAAAACATCACTGCCAAAGATCTCAGGAACATTCAGGATCTCACTCATAGCAAAATTCCTTTCCATATCAAAAATGAAGGATAACAGCATATGCTTTGCAAGATAGTGTTCTCAGGAAAAATCAGCCCATCCCTATGGGAAAATGCCGGTTGTTTTCCTGGAAAATGGCATTTTTACAGCAATATATACTAAGATTGTAGTAGACATTTATGGAAATTGCAAGAAGTGAAACTGTGCAAAAAAGTCCCAAATTGGGCCTTCCTTTTGTACAAAACTCCGATTTCCTAAGAATGCATCCTTAAAAATGAATTTTATGACATTTGGATATTGCATTTTTTCTTCTCTGAGCATATAATATGCCAAGTAAAGCTATGAAAATTCCGAAAGGATGATGGATATGACTCCCTATTCTTGCATGACAAAGCCTCAGCTGGAGGCAGAGTACCAAAAAGCCCTGGCGGATTTCGCGGACTGCAAAGCCCAGGGATTGAATCTGAACATGGCCCGGGGCAAGCCCGCGAGAAAGCAGCTTGACCTGGTCAGCGATATCCTCACCACCCTGCAAACCCCCGAGGACTGCTTCGACGGCACCATCGACTCCCGGAACTATGGTGAGCTGGCCGGCCTTCCCTGCGCCCGGGAATACTGGGCCGATTTCCTCAGCTGCAAGCCCTCTCAGATTTTCGTAGGCGGCGCGGCCTCTCTGAATATGATGTGCGACGTTGTCTCCCGGGCCTACACCCACGGTCTTCTCCACAGTGACCGTCCCTGGTGCAAGGAGGAAAAGGTAAAGTTTCTCTGCCCTGCCCCCGGCTATGACCGCCACTTCCAGATTGGTGAATTCTACGGTGCGGAGCTGATCTATATTCCCATGACTCCTACCGGCCCGGATATGGACATGGTGGAGGAATATGTAAAGGATCCCCAGGTGAAGATGATCTGGGTGGTTCCCAAGTTCTCGAACCCTACGGGCATCGTCTTCAGCGATGAGACCATCGCCCGGTTCGCGAACCTGAAGCCCGCTGCTCCCGACTTCTCCATCATCTGGGACAATGCCTACAGCATTCACGAATTCGAAGGCGAGTACACCCCCTTCCCGGACATTATTTCCATGTGCGCCCAGGCCGGGAATCCGGACATGGTCTTTGAATTTGCTTCCACCTCCAAGATTACCTATGCCGGCGGCGGTATCTCCTGCATGGCGGCAAGTGAGGCCAACATTGAATACTTCACCGGGATCTTCGGTGTGCAGATGATTTCCTACGACAAGGTCAACCAGCTTCGTCATGTCAAGTACCTGAAAGACAAGGCTCACACCCTGGAAATCATGAAGCTCCATGCCTCCGTTATGGCCCCCAAATTCCGGGTGGTGGCTGACTACCTGAACCGGGAGATCCGGCCTCTGGGCATTGCCAGCTGGACCGATCCCAAGGGCGGCTACTTCGTCAGCCTGGACGCCATGCCCGGCACCGCAAAGCGAGTCTGGAGCCTGTGCAAGGAGGCTGGTGTGACCCTGACCAACGCAGGCGCCTCCTTCCCCTATCGCTACGATCCAAATGACTCTAACCTGCGAATCGCTCCCAGTCTGCCTCCGGTGGAGGAGCTGGAAAAAGCCATGGCTGTGCTGTGCATTTGTCTGCGGCTGGCCGCTCTGGAAAAGCTTTTGGGCAAAACCGGCGCGTAAGGGAAAAAACCCCGTTTATCTAAAATCCCCATAGGACAATTTCCTGTGGGGATTTTTTGTGCCGGATCGTCCATATGGACGGATAATTCATCCATATGATTTTCCTGCCAGAGGCCATCGTCCCAGAGGGATAAGAAGCAAATTTGTATAAAACGACAAATCTGATTTATTTATGGGTAGGGAATTGATTTTTTATCCAATTTTCGGTATTATATATAATATCATAAGGCTACCAAATGAAAACTTATGAGGTTAATGTAACCAAGGGAGGATAAACCAATGAATGATTTGCAGAAAAAGGTTGGCGAGATCGGCGTTGTGCCTGTCATCAAGCTGACCAATCCCCAGCGTGACGCCGGCCCCCTGTCTGACGCTCTGTGCGCCGGTAGTGTTCCCGTTGCGGAAATCACCTTCCGTGCTGCCGGTGCTGACGAGGCCATGAAGATCATGGTGGAGCGGCATCCAGAGATGCTGGTAGGCGCCGGAACCGTTCTGACCACAGAACAGGTGGACAAGACCATCGCCGCTGGCGGTAAGTTTATTGTTACCCCCGGTCTGGATCCTGAGATCGTCAAATATTGCCAGGAAAAGGGTATTACCTGCTTCCCCGGCTGCACCACTCCTACGGATTACCACACCGCTTACAAGCTGGGCCTGGAAGTTCTGAAGTTCTTCCCCGCTGAGCAATCCGGCGGCCTGGCCAAGATCAAGGCCATGTCCGCTCCCTTCGGCATGTTCAAGGTCATGCCCACCGGTGGCATCAGCCTGAAGAATCTGGCAGAGTATTCTGCCTGCCCCGTGATCGTGGCCTGCGGCGGCTCCTATATGTGCCCCGACAAGCTCATTCAGGCGGGTGCCTGGGATGAGATCACCGATCTGTGCCGCAAGTCTGTGGAAATCGTCAAGGAGGCTAGAAAGTAATGGCAAAGATTATTACCTTTGGTGAGCTGATGCTCCGTTTGCAGCCCTTTAACTACGAGCGCTTTGTTCAGGCGTCCAGCGTGGAATTCACCTTCGGCGGCGGCGAAGCCAATGTGGCTGTGTCTCTTGCCAACTACGGCATGGATGTTGCCTTTGTTTCCAAGCTGCCCGCCCACGCCATCGGCCAGGCTGCTGTGAACTCTCTCCGCCGCTACGGCGTGGACACCTCCCTGATCGTCCGGGGCGGCGACCGTTTGGGCATCTACTACAATGAGAAGGGCGCTTCTCAGCGTGGCAGCGTGTGCATCTACGACCGTGCCAATTCCGCCATTCAGCTGGCTTCCCGGGAGGACTTCGACTGGGACAAGATCTTTGACGGCGCTGAGTGGTTCCACTTCACCGGCATCACTCCGGCTCTTGGCCCCAATGTGGTTGACATCTGCATCGACGCCTGTAAGGCTGCCAAGGCTCGCGGCATCAAGATTTCCTGCGACCTGAACTACCGTGGCAAGCTGTGGACCCGTGCCCAGGCTCGGGAAGCCATGACGGAGCTTGCTCAGTACATCGACGTGTGCATTTCCAATGAAGAGGATGCCAAGGACGTGTTCGGCATCGAGGCTGAGGCTACCGATATCTACGGCGGCACTCTGAACCACGAGGGCTACAAGTCCGTTGCCAAGCAGCTGGCTGACCGGTTCGGCTTTGAGAAGGTTGCCATCACCCTGCGGGAAAGCCATTCCGCTTTCGACAACGGCTGGTCTGCCATGCTGTACGACGGCGAGAACTACTGCTTCTCCAAAAAGTACGACCTGCACATCATTGACCGGGTCGGCGGCGGCGACTCCTTCGGCGGCGGCCTGATCTATGCTCTGATGAATGGCAAGGACACCCAGGCGGCTGTGGAATTCGCTGTGGCTGCTTCCGCTCTGAAGCACTCCATCGGCGGCGACTACAACATGGTCACCGTTCCCGAAGTGGAGAAGCTGGCCGGCGGCGACGGCTCCGGACGGATTCAGAGATAATACAATCTCCCAGAGATCGCTTAACCCCCTTGGCATTTAACGTGCCAAGGGGGCTTTCTATATCATGTATACTGGTGAATGATGGCGCTGGCAACCTTCTTTTTGGTGAGGCAGCCGTCCATGGCCTGCTTTTCAATCAGGTGGTGGGCCTCCGATTCCGTCATGTTCTGCTTCTCAATGAGCAGCCACTTGGCCCGGTTCACCACACGGATCTCCTCCATCTTCTCCTCCACGGTCAGCGTCTTGGTTTCCAGCCTCCGCAGACGCTCCCTGGCAGCGGACATCCATTTCAGCCCTTGCTTCAAGGTCTGGGTGCCAACAGGCAGCTGGATGGTAAATACCCCGTAGGGCTGCACCCTGGCATTGACCTGCTCATACGTCTCACCTTTCAGCAGAAGCAGAACCACACAGTCCGGTTTCTCGCTGGTGTCAATGGCGAAACGAACTCCCATGTCATCGGGAAGGGGCGGATTGACGATCACAAAATCAAAATGTCTCGCAACCAGCTCCCGTCTGGCTTCGGCGATACTTCCGGCGAAACACACCGGGTAATACTCAGAATACGGGAGCATGGCCCCCAGGGCGTCCCGGATCTTCTGGGAGGCTGTCACTACCAGAACGCTGTATGTGTTCTCAGAAAAGACCAATTGGCTCCCTCCTTTCCCCGGTTTTGGGTGTTATCCTTCGCAGAAATACTGGATCAGGGATTCCGGCAGGTGCTCCCGGAGGAAGGCGCTGGACATGGCTGCCTTGGCCGCGTAGTTCCTGGTCAAGGGCAGGGTTTCCAGGCCCCACAGATCCTTGGGGGAGGCTGTAAAGAGGTTGACATTGGACTTTTCCGGCAGGGCGATGTTGTTGAGAATCCCGTCCAGGCCCGCCCAGATCAGCAGGGCAAAGGCAAGATAGGGGTTGGCGGTGCAATCGGCGCTGCGAAGCTCAAACCGGCGGTATTCCCCGGCGGCGGCAGGTACCCGGATCAGCTGGGAGCGGTTGTCGTTTGACCAGGAGATGTACTTGGGCGCTTTGTGGGAGCCAAGCCGCTGGTAGGAGCGGTCGGTGGGATTGAGGAACAATGTCATATCCCCGATGTGCTTCAGAATGCCTCCCATGGTGCGGTGCATCACCACTTCCCCGCTCCCCTGTACAGATACATTGATATGAAAGCCACTGCCCGCACATTCCTGAAGAGGCTTGGGAGAGAAGTCCGCGTACAGGCCGTTCCTCGCCGCGATGGTCTTTACCACGGTGCGGAAGGTTACCGCGTTATCCGCCGCGCTCAGGGCATCGGAATACCGGAAGTCGATCTCATTCTGGCCGGGGCCTTCCTCATGGTGGGAGGATTCGGGCCGGATGCCCATTTGCTCCAGGGTCAGGCAGATCTCCCGGCGGATGTTTTCTCCCTTGTCCTCCGGGGCCACGTCCATGTAGGTAGCCTGGTCATAGGGAATGCGGGTGGGTTCCCCCTTTTCGTCCAGCTGGAACAGGTAGAATTCCAGCTCCGAGCCGAAGGAAAAGGCATAGCCAGCCTTTGCCGCGTCGGCAATGGCCCGCTTCAGAACCTCCCGGGTGTCATGGACAAAGACCTTTCCGTCCGGGTGGGAAACAGTACAGAACATCCGCACAACACGACCGCTCTCCGGCCGCCAGGGCAGGATGGCAATGGTAGACGGGTCGGGATGAAGGAACAGGTCGGAGTGCACCTCATCCCCAAAGCCCGCAATGGCGGAGCCGTCAATGGCGATGCCGTAACGGAAGGCTCGCTCCAGCTCATGGGGCATGATGGATATGTTTTTCTGACGGCCCCGCACATCGCAAAAGGCCAGCCGGATGAACTTCACGTCCTCCTCCTGGATGTACTGCATGACTTCCTGTGGTGTATAGTTCATGATATCCCCCGCTTTTTCCAATTTCCTTATAGTGTAAATCCATTTTAATTTCCTGTCAACGAAAACTTTTCCATGTTGACAAATTGAGATTTGTGTTGTAGAATGCTCCCAGAAAGGCAAGGACGTCTTTGAGCTGTTGGCTCGCGGACGTCTTTGCCCTTTTTTGCGTTGTGGGAGGAAATGATATGTGTTCCATCTTTGGTTATTGCGGTAAGCCCCAGGATATGGGGGCATTGGAAGCGGGGTTTCAGCGTACCCTTTCCCGAGGCCCTGACGATTCCCGGATGATTTCTGCTGGTGACGGC
>CAYMWT010000058.1:0-738 GCA_964394055.1 uncultured Oscillospiraceae bacterium | reverse complement strand
CCTGCTGGGCTTTCACCGGCTGTCCATTATGGGCCTGCACCCGGAGGGGATGCAGCCCTTCCTGCTCAATGGCAGTGCTGTGGTCTGCAACGGCGAAATCTACGGCTTTGAGAAATTTCGCCGGGAGCTGTCCAAAGAGTACCGCTTTCACAGTGACTCCGACTGCGAGGTGCTGCTGCCCCTGTACGAGAAGTACGGTACGAAAATGTTTTCTATGCTGGACGCGGAGTTTGCCTGCATCCTCTACGACGGGAAAGGGCATCGGTTTGTGGCAGCCAGAGACCCCATCGGCATCCGGCCCCTTTACTACGGCTACGATGAACAGGGCGTGATCGTCTTTGCCAGCGAGCCGAAAAACCTCATGGGCCTGGTAACCCAAATTCTCCCCTTCCCTCCCGGCCACTTCTACGCCGACGGGAAGTTCACCTGCTACTGTGACATTGCCGCTGTGGATCGTTATTGCCGGGACGATCTGGAAACGGTCTGCCAGAACATCCGGGAAAAGCTCATTTCCGGTGTGCGCAAGCGCCTGGTGGCCGACGCCAAGGTGGGCTTTCTCCTCTCCGGTGGTCTGGATTCCTCCCTGGTCTGCGCCATCGCGGCACGGGAAAGTAAGCAGCCCATCAGGACCTTTGCCATTGGTATGGACGTGGACGCCATCGACTTAAAGTATGCACGCCAGGTGGCAGATTTCCTGGGCAGCGACCACACCGAGGTCATCATCTCCAAGGAGGATGT
>CAYMWT010000057.1:0-11191 GCA_964394055.1 uncultured Oscillospiraceae bacterium | reverse complement strand
GCCTCCGCAACCAAAATCCGGTCTATTTAGCCAATAAATAGACCGGATTTCCTTTGTTTTTTGGCTGTTTTGCACAAATTTTGAGGGATTTTGGAAAGCCCAGAAAAAGCTTTCTAACATACTTCTAACATTTGTGTTTTTGAGTTTCTAACAGAGGACTGAATAACGTGCTGAGAATATTCGAAATTTCTATATTTTCAATGTAAAAATTCACACAAGCTCACATAAAAGCTCGAATATTTATGATGGATAAAATATTTTTATTTCCAACAAATGTGTTTCCCGTCCTTAAAAACACCCCCATGTCAAGTGGTATGGTTTACCATCTGACATGGGAGTATCTTTTGCTCCGGCATTCCGGCAGGATCACAAAATCTCTGTAAGGTTACGCAAATGCTTGATCGTAATGTCTGACTTAGGGTCGTTTTCTTCGCTTCGGATGCCGATTGTGCGGAATCCTCCGGCAATTGCTGCCCGGACACCGGACTCAGCATCCTCTATCACAAGGGCGTTTTCTGGCAAAACACCTAGCATGGAGGCTGCCAGCAGAAATACTTCCGGGTCCGGCTTGGATTTTGTAATCTGGGTGCCGTCGGCTACCGCATCAAAGAAGCTGCCCAGGCCAAGCTGGTTTAGAATCTGTCGGGTGTTCTTACTGGAGGAGCCAATGGCCAGGAGATACCCTCGCTGGCGTAGGGTGTTCAGCGTCATCCAAACTCCCTCAGGAAGATCCTCCGGCGTCATTCTGGCAAGAAAACTTTTGTACACTTCATTTTTTTCCGCTGCGAGGGCCTGCTTTTCCTCCTCGGAATAATCATTCCTCCGGTCTCCCAATACAATTTCCAGACTTTCCATTCGGCCGACGCCCCGAAGCTTTCCGTTGACTGCTTCATCAAAGGGAAGTACCAAGCGGTCTGCCATGGTTTTCCATGCCAGATAATGAAACCGGTCGGTGCTGCAAATCACACCGTCCAGGTCAAAAATGATTGCGTGAATGTGATTCATAGCTCCAACCCAAATCCATTTCGTGTAAATACCGGCAGCTTCCCGTCACCGCCGGCGATAACAGTCTGACCGCCTTCATATTCGGTTCCGTCAAAGAAGCCTGTCCACTTGCCCTCTGGCAGATAGACCTTCCGGGAATCAGCGTTTTCTTCCAACAGTGGGGCTACCAGCAGGTCATCTCCCAGCAGGTATTCATCCTGGCAGTTCACCGCATCCCTGTCCTCCGGCCATTCATAGACCAGGGGTCGCATGAAGGGCTTAAAGTCCCGGACGCAGGCCTGCGCCGTCTCCCAGAGGTATGGTCTCAGGCGCTCATGGAGCTTATGCCAGTACCGCATCTCCGCCATAAAGCCGGGAGCAGCATAGCTTTCCTCCATATTCCAGGGGCTTCGTTCGTTGTTTCCCTCCGCTCCGGGCATCAGCTCCCGGAACTGGCCGCCATCCGGCTCGGAATGCCACTGCATAATGGGGCAGAAGCAAGCCATCTGGGTGGCCCGGCGGTACAAATCCAGGGTGGGCAGGGGGCCTGCAAACCCGGCCAGGTCAAAGCCCCAGAAAATCATACCGGACGCAGCCGCACTCAACCCCGCTTTCAATACGCTTCCCAGCTCGCTGTTCTGGGACTGCTGGTCGCCGCCCCAGTGGCAGGGAACGGTGTGCTGTCCGGAGAACCCGGCCCGGCTGAACACCACACCCTTGCTTCCTACGAAATCCCGATAACTCTGGGTATAGTCTCTGGCGTAACGGTTGATTCCTTCCTTGCCGGTGGTGCCGTCATGGAATTGGGCATTCTCGTCGTGGATAAACTCACCGCCATCGGTCTTAAAGCCGTCCACCCCCATATCCAGTAGATATTGCCGCTTGGCAAACCAGCTTTTCACGGTTTTCGGGTTGGTAAAGTCCGGAACCATGGAGCCGCCAAACCATTTCCCCTGGGGAATGGCGTAGGGGGTGCCGTCCGGCAGGGTGACACAGAGCTTCCGCTGCGCTGCATCCTCCTGGTCAAGATCATTCTGGGCGTTTTGGACCTCGTCCTCTCCCTGCTTTTTGTAGACCGGCGTCTGCCACAGCAGCAGCCTCCCGCCGGCATCGTGGATGTCCCGGATCATCTTCTTGGGATCCGGCCAGGGTGTGCCTGTAAAGTCAAAGTCCTCATATTTCAGGGCCATGCCACCCGCCACAGGCCGATATTTGGCCCCATTCCAGATGTAGAAGGTGGCTTCATCGCTCCAGGCCTCCAAAACCACAACAGAAGCCGGAAAGTCGTATTTTTTCAGCTTTTCCAGCAGCTCCTCCACGTCCTTCTGGGTATTCCACCGGTTGGCGGAGACCCAGACGCCCATGGCCCATTCCGGCGGCAGCACCGCAGGACCGAACAGGCTCATGTACTCCCGCAGCATAGTTTCCGGGGTACCGGAGAACAGCACCACATCCGCCTTTTCAGGCAGGGAAACCATAATACTGTCCTCCCCGAAGGTGAAGGAAGTGACTTCGCAGGTGTCCACATACAGGCCAAAACCTGTGTCCGTCCAGAAGAAGGGGGTCGGGCAATAGGTTTTATCCCCCTGGAAGCAGAATTTCTCCACCACCTGGTTTCGGACGGTCTTTCCCTTTTGGTTCAGGCTGTCGAACTTCTCGCCCATGCCGTAGGCGCCGTGATAAACAAGGCTGACGGTCAAAGTGGAACCCTGGCGGGACAGTTTTTCATTTCCGAAGACAATTTCCGTTTCTCTGTAAGAGATGCGTTTCATGGTATCCTCCTCAGCCCTTGATGCCGCCGGCCATCATGCCTTCCTTAAACTGCTTCTGGGCTGCAATGTAAATGATGATAATGGGGATCATGGAGATCAGGCTGCCTGCCATCAGCACGTTATATTCCGTGGCGTACTGGCCGTTCAGGGTGGACAGGGCAATGGGCAGGGTCATCTTATTCTTGTCGGACAGCATCAGCAACGGCCACAGGTAGTCGTTCCAGGACTCCATGAAGGTGGTAATGGACAGTGTCGCCAGACTGGGGATGCACAGAGGCAGGGCCACCTTAAAATACACCTGGAAGACGTTGGCGCCGTCGATCCGGGCCGCATGGAGATAGTCGTCAGGAATGGAGCGCATCTGCTGCACCAGCATAAACACGGCAAAGGGCCGGAAAATGGAAGGGGCGATAACGCTGGCATAGGTGTCCGTAAGGCCCAGCTTGTTCATAATGACAAATAGGGGGATCATGGTCACCTGGGTGGGGATCATCATGGTAGCGAGATAGGCGCTGAGCAGAAGCTGATTGCCCTTAAAGCGGAGCTTGGCAAAGGCAAAGGCCGCCATGGAGGCGCACAGCAGTGTAACTACGGTGTAGGTAACGGAAATAAACAGGGAGTTGCCAATGGTTTTCGCAAAGGGAAATTTGGAGAACACCTTAATGTAAGCGGCCATGGTGGGGTTCTCCGGAATCCACTCAATGGGAATGGACATGAGGGCGCCTCGGCTCTTGAGGGAGGTGGAGATCATCCACAGGAAGGGCAGCATGGCAATCACGGCAATCACCGCAGCGACCACATAGTAAAGAACATCTCCGACTCTTTTTCTAGTTGTCATAGTACACCCACCTTTCCTGACCCTTCATCTGGATCGCAGTAAAAATCATAATAATCACGAACAGGATCCAGGAGAAGGCCGAAGCATAGCCCATCCGGTAATACCGGAAGCCATACTGATAGATCCGTTCCACCATGACCTGGGTAGCGCCGTTGGGGCCGCCGCCGGTCATAATCATGACCTGGGGGAAGAGCTGGAAGCTGTTAATCATAGCTACGATCACAACATAAAAAATGGAAGGGGTCAGCAGAGGCAGGGTGATTTTGCGGAATTTCGTAAATCCGCCTGCTCCGTCAATATCCGCCGCCTCATAGTAGCTGCGGTTGATGCCGATGATGCCGGACAGCAGAATCAATCCAAAGAAGCCCATATCCTTCCACACGGACACCAGCACAATGGCGGGCATGGCCCATTTTTCATCCAGCAGCCAACCCGGGCCTTTGATGCCGAAGAAAGCCAGGATGCCGTTCATGGCGCCGTATTGGGGAGCCAGAATGGATTTCCAGATCAGAGATGCCGCCACCCAGCTGGTCAGCACCGGGATGTAATAGATCACCCGCAGGGCGCCCACGCCCCGGTGGGGACGGCTCAGCAGGAAGGCGATGGCCAGAGAGGCCGCCAGCATCAGAGGAATATATAGTACAATATATTCCGCCGTATTGCCCAGGGCTCTCCAAAATTCCGATGTGGTCAGAATGTTTTTATAGTTCTCCAGACCCACGAAATGGTCTGCGATAAAGTTGGGGGCACCCAGCGCATCCAGCCCGTTCCAGTCTGTCAGGCTTATCAGCCCTGAAATAATCAGGGGCAGCAGGCTGAAAACCAGCATTCCCACCAGACTTGGCAGCAGGAAGGGGGAGGCCACCAGCAGTCCCGTGTCCCGATGTTTTTTGTTCTTTCCCATTACGGCACCTCCATAGGCATAGAGAGAGCCGCTGCACACGCAGCGGCTCCCATTTCAGTAATCAGCCGAGTTTAATCTGCGTCTCGCATTCAGCCTGAGCCTCATCCAAGGCTTCCTGAACGGTGATGGTTCCGTCTGCGGCGGCGGACAGCTTCTGGGTGATGATATCGCCCATCAGCGCATAGTCTTCGATCACAGGAGGCATCACCAGGTAGTCCAGGCTCTTAAACACCGCTTCCCGGTTCTCTGGCGGGGTAATCTCCAGATAGCTGGACAGGGCGTCCAGATCCTTCAGGGCGGGCAGATCCCAGCCGGCTTCCAGACGGATGTCGGCGGAGGCGGTGGAAGAGGTCAGCCAGGTCAACCAGGTTTCCACGGCTTCGGCGTGCTCCGTCTTGGGGTTCATTACCACGCAGTTGGAGAAGAAGTGGGTGGCCTTCTGGGTGCTGCCCGGCTCTACCACGATGTCCCAGCCAAAGTCACAGTTTTCCGTAAAGGTCTGGAAGGCCCAGATACCGGTGGGAATCATGCCCAATCGGCCGCTCATGAACATATCCCAGTCGCCCATGCCGCCCTGCTGCACGGCGTTGGGCTGGACATTGGAGTCCACCACCCGGCCGATCAGGCTTTCTGCGGCTTTCAGGTTTTCGGGGGAATTGATGGTAAAGGCGGTCTTGTCTTCATTGAGGAGGGAGCCGCCGAACTGAGCGGCAACCTTGAAAAATTCGTTGTAGGAAATGGGTTGCCAAATACCGAAGGTGTTCTCGTCCAGGGCACGGATGGCCTCGGCCGCCGCCTGCACATCGTCCTGCGTCCAGTCGTCGGTGGGATAGGCGATGCCCGCCTGGTCAAACAGATCCTTGTTGTAGATGAGAACCACATTGGAGAAACTTTCGGGCAGGCCGTATTGCTTACCGCCTACGTTGAAAGCGTTCAGGGCAGTGGGGTTCAGGCCGCTGAAATCGCCGGAAATCTCCGCCAGCATACCCTTGTTGGCATAGGCAGCAAAGTTTTCAATGTTCAGCTCATAGCAGTCGGGAGCGGTGCCGCCGGCCACACGGGTCTGCATTTGGGTAAAATAATCGTCGTAGCCGATGGTTTCCACATCCACCTTGATATTGGGATGCTCCTGCTCAAAGGCAGCCACCATCTTCTCCAGGGTTTCCTCGTTTCCGCCGGAGGAATTGAAGTTGCAGTAGGTAATGGTCACGGGCTCACTCTTGTCGGAGGGAGCCTTCTGGCTGGTAGCAGCCGCAGCATCTCCTGCATTGGCGGCCGGTGCCTGGTTTCCGCCGCAGGCAGTAAATACCATCAGCAGAGCCAGGGTCAGGGCAATCAGCGAAAAGATTTTACGTGTTTTCATGTTTTTTCCTCCTAAAAGTATTTGTTGATTTTCTCACTCTTTTCGCTTATAATTAGACATGCGAAAAGAGCGGCTGTGGTGGCTGCCTTTTCCCACGGTTTGCATGGGCTTTGGCGAGATCATGCAAACCGTTTTTTACACCTCCTTTTCCTGCTTATTCAGCTTCGCTTTTTCACGGACTCCCGCTGCACAAGCTGGAGAGGAAGGATCTCCTCCTGCTTCGGGAGCGCAGGGTCTTCAATATGCTTCAGCAGAAGCTCCACGGCTCTTTGCCCTTTCAGGGATATCTGCTGGCGGACGGTGGTCAGCCCCGGCGTTAAGTACCGGGAGACCTCCGCATCGTCAAAGCCCACGATGGAGTAATCCTCCGGGATCTTCTTCCCATTTTCATACAGCCCCTTCATGACGCCGATGGCCAGAATGTCCGCCGCCGCCACAATGCCGGTGACCGGAAGCTGAGACTGCAAAAGCCGGTTCGCAAGGGTGATGCCGCTTTCATAGTCAACCTGGCCTTCAAATACATATTCCTCCCGGTAGGGGACCTCAAATTCCTGAAGCGCTTGCTGATAACCCAGCAGGCGTTTTTTCATGACGCCGCTTTCCTTCAGCTGCCCCACGAAGAAAGCAATCTCTCTGTGGCCGTTCTCCAGCAGATACCGGGCGGCCAGATAGCTGCCATAGGCATCGTCAATGCGAATGTTGTGGTAATAGTGGTCGTTACAGTAGCTGTCAATGAGGACGATGGGAATTTTGGTTTTCTTCATTTCCTGGTAGAATTCATCGGGATACATACCGATGACTATGATACCATCCAGGTTCCGCTTCATGGCAAGAGTCAGGTAGCTCTCGTTGGCATCCGTGGCGGAAATGAGAATATGGTAACCGTTCTGCCGGGCGTAGTATTCAATACTCCCCAGTACCTCGCTGTAAAAGCTGTTCTGAAACATCAGCCGGTCTCCCGGCTCCGTCTGGGGGATCACCACGCCGATGAGCTTGGAGTCCCGCATACTCAGGCCTCTGGCATTCAGATCCGGTACATAATCCAGCTGCTCCACGGCCGCCTGGATTCGCCGCTTCGTCTCTTCCGAAATGGGTCGCTTCCCGCTTAACGCATAGGATACCGCAGCAGTGGACACACCGGCCAGCTGGGCCACGTCCTTCAAGGTTGCTCTTGCCATTGGTATCCTCCTTCCATGATATGTTAATCGCTTAAATTGCTTTGTGACTCTATCATACAAGGTCTCCTGGGATTTGTCAATAGCTTTTTTGCACTTTGCGAAAAAATCTGTTGACAATCCGGATTATTTTGTTATACTTGATTTAGAATAGCATTTAACCGATTAAACACGTAACGTGAGGTGACCTTATGGAACGCTATATTCCAACCGGGAACGAAATGATCTCCCTTCCGAAAATCAATGAACGCACCGCCGGGATCGAGGATTTTACCTATCTCTCCATGCAGCACAAGGGGCTCATCGAGGTGCGGGGCTCGGAGCAGACTCCTTTGATTGCCCCCTTTGTTCAGATGAATGGTCAGGAGGTTCCCCTGACAGAGCTCCACTGGCACAGAGAGCACTACTGGATCCCTACCCTGAAAGCAAAGGCAGGGCCCTACGACTTTGCTATGACGATTCTCACCCCCGTAGGCGAGCGGGGCTTTGCGGTCAAGCTGTCCCTCTCCGGCGGTGAAGCGGAGAACCTTACCTGGGGCCTGCGAGGCTGCTGGGAAAGCAGCTGGAGCTGCATCAACGAGGACAAACAGCTGGAGGGCAGCGTCCACTGCTATGAAAGCGGCTGGAATTTCAGCCTGGTTTTCGACTTCCGCAGCGGTGCGCCTGTGTTCGCTTTCGCCCCCATGTGCGACCGGGAGGTCGGTTCTACCTATACCAATGAAAAAAACGCCGTTTTCTACACCCTCTCCCGTCAGGATTCCCTGTCCGCCGGAGACACACTGGAAATGGTCTTCTACTGGGGCCTGGGCTATGAGGAGGTGGCTGCCGCCACCAGCGCCAAGGAAATGCTGCGCCGGGGCTGGGACTGGGAGTACCGGCGTACCGCCGCCTGGCTGGACCGGCGCACCTGCCAGATGCCAACCCCCAAACTCACCGAAATCTATAATACCAACCTGTTCTTCTGCATCTTCTATTCCACCGGCCTGACCATGGATACGGAGGAGCTGGTCTGCGCCACCAGCCGGGGCACCCGGTACTATGTCAGCGCCGCCTATTGGGATCGGGACGTGCTGCTGTGGGCCTTCCCCGCCATTTTGGACGCCGATCCGGAACTGGCCCGGCAGATTATCGCCTATATCTTCGGACGGCAGCGGCGAAATCTGGGCATCCATTCCCGATACATTGACGGCACCGTTCTGGAGCCGGGCTTTGAGCTGGACGAGCTGATGTCCCCCATCATTGCCCTCAGCGCCTATGTGGAAGAAACCGGCGACTGGGAGATTTTGGAAGAAAAGGACGTTCAGTCCGGCATCCGGCAGATCCTGAAAAACCTGGATACCATGCGCCATCCGGAAATTCCTCTCTATGAAACCTTCCTTCAGCCAACCGACGATGAAATCGTCCATCCCTACCTGACCTACAATAACGTCCTGGTTTGGCGGAGCTTCCTGGCCCTGGCCCGGCTGTACCCAGGCCGTTACGCATCCTTAAAGAATGCCGCTCAGGAAGTGAAGGAAGCGGTTTATCAGCACTGTGTCTTTACGGATGGGGACGGCAAGCCCTATTTCGGTTGGTCTGTAGACTTAAAGGGTAAGCACAACGTCTACGACGAGCCCCCCGGAAGCCTCCAGCTGCTTCCTTATTACGGCTTCTGCGACGGAGAGGACCCCATCTGGCACAATACCGTTTCCATGATTCGCTCTCCCTCCTATGCCTACAGCTTCGCCGATTCCCCCATCGCCGAAATCGGCTGCGCCCATGCCCCTTATCCCTGGATCCTCAGCCTCTGCAACAGCCTGCTGTGCGGCCACAAGGCGCAGGCCTTCCGGGAGCTGGAGATTCTGGAAATGGACAACGGCATTGCCTGCGAAAGCGTTGACCCGGTTCACGGCACCTGCACCACCGGCGCCGCTTTCGCCACTTGCGCCGGATTCCTCTGCCACGCCATGAAAACCGCAAGCAGCGGAGGTGCTTTATGAGAAACGACTTACAGCTCACACCCTGGGGCGTATCCTGCCAAGGGGAAGCTTGGGCCGATGACTTCTATGAAAGCATTTTCTTCCTGGGAAACGGGCGCATGGGCGTCCGGGGCTACGTCTCCGCCGAGCCGGCTGGCCGTCCTATCCAGAAAGGCGTCTATCTTGCCGGTATTTTCGGCGAGATTAAGCCCGGCATCACCGACTTTGTAAATCTCCCCACCCCTGTCTGGGATCGGATTGAAATGGATGGGGAGGAAGCCGTCCTGGTCTCCCCCATCCGCCGCTGCCTAGATATGAAGCAGGCTGTCCTGACCATGGACTTTTGCCTGCGCTCCGGTGAAAAAAACCTGAAGGTGGAATATCAGCGCTTTCTCCCCAAGGAACAGCCCGCCCTGATTCTGCAGAGGCTGCGGCTGATTCCCGATCAGGCCGTGGAGATTCGGCTGGCCAGCGGCATTTTCTCAGGCAGCTGCAACAGCCCTATCCCCGACGACCAGACCAAGAGCAGCGCAGAAACCATTCAGCTTTCTACTTTGCGGTCCGCCTCCGCATCCCAGGAGGGGATTTCCTGTGACTACCGGATTCTGGGAACGGACCTCACTGTCTCCCAGAAGGTGCAATTCCGCTCCCCGGATTTTAAGTATCTCCAATCTGGTAGTTCCGTCTCCACCTTTGCCGTCTCCGCCGAGGCCAGGAAGAGCGTAACCATGGACAAAGCGGCCTCCATCCTCACCTCACGGGATCAGGATCCCCGTCTGGCCCCCATTCCCGCAGATTGGTGCTATGATACCCTTCTGGCTCAGCACATCACCGCCTGGGAGAGTACCTGGGAAGGCTGTGACCTGGAGATTCCCGCTCTGGAGGGCGAGATGCAGACCGGTCTCCGGTATTCCATGTTCCATCTTATGGGCAGCTGCAACGCCAAGGACCCCACCGTCAGCATCGGCGCCCGGGGCCTGAGCCACGGCCGCTACAAGGGCTGCTACTTCTGGGACACCGACCTGTTTATGCTCCCCTTCTTCCTGAAAAACGACCTGGAAGCCGCCCGGAACCTCTGCCAATACCGGGTGCGCTCCCTGCCGGCCGCCAAGGCCCATTCCAAGGCCATGAACACCGCCGGCGCCCGATACCCCTGGATGGCCGCATTGGATGGCAGCGAGCAGTGCGAGACCTGGGACATCGGATGCAGCGAGCTTCACATTACCGCAGATGTGGCTTACGCCCTGGATGCCTACTGTAAGGCTTCCGGCGATGAAGAATTCTACCTGGATCACGCCGCAGAGGTATATCTGGAAACCGCCCGGTTCTGGGTCAGCCGCTACACCTACCGTCCGGAAACCGGCAAGGCGGATCTGCTGTTCTGCAAGGGGCCTGATGAATACTGCGGCATCACCAGCAACAACCTGTTTACCAACGTTATGGTGCAGCACAATCTGTCCCTGGCCATTCAGGCGGCAAAGGATCTGATGGAAAAACGGCCTGAGCGCTATCAGCGTCTGGCCGTCACCCAGGAAGAGATTGCCCGTATACGCAAGCTCCGGGATGGGATCCAGTGGCCGAGAGACCCGGTTTCCGGCCGTCTCCGTCAGGACGATACCTTCCATCTGCTGGAGGATGTGGACATCCCCGCCTTAAAGCCCGATGACGGCGCCAGCTATCACCATGTATGCTTTGACCGGCTTCAGCGCTATAAGGTCATCAAGCAGGCGGACACTCTGCTGATTATGACCCGTCTGCCGGAGCTGTTCTCCGAAAAGGAAAAGGCGGAGGCCTGGCAGGACTTTGAGCCTTTATGCCTCCACGATTCCACCCTGTCCTTTGCCAGCCACGCCTTGTTTGCCCTGCAAAACGGCTTTGCGGAAAAGGGCTATGCCTATCTTCAGAAAGCGCTTTTGTTGGACCTGAAGGATGTGATGGGAAACACCGGCCATGAAGGTCTGCATCTGGCCTGCATGGGCGAAGCCTGGCAGGCAGCATATGCGCTGAAAGGATAATTTCCCGGGCATACCTCCGGAAGCCCCGGAAAATCTCTGCAATGCCGGCATCAGCATTCAGCATCCTACGAACCAATAGAAAAAAGCAAGGGCGGCGTGCCCTTGCTTTTTACGTCCCTGCCCCCAGCATCAGTTCCGGCAGCTTCTCAGAAAGAGCCTCTGCCATTTTCTGATGCTCCTCA
>CAYMWT010000056.1:0-11383 GCA_964394055.1 uncultured Oscillospiraceae bacterium | reverse complement strand
TGCCGGTGCAGTCGTCCTTGAATTTCAGCAGGCAGTTGCCGTTGGGCAGAGCGTAAACGTTCTTGGTCTTGCCGGTGTAGAGAAGCTTGAGATTTTCCATGTTAAAATACCTCTTTCTGAATGAAAATGTATATATGGATGGGTTTGCAAACAAATTAATTCAGCTCCGCCTGAAGGGCGGCGTCCTTTTCCAGCACCTTTCTGGCATCGGCGGCACGCTTTTGATCCAGCCGGGCGGCCAGACCCGCGTCCTCCACGGCGATGATCTGGGCGGCCAGAAGGGCAGCGTTCACGCCGCCGTTGACGGCCACGGTGGCCACGGGAATGCCGGAGGGCATCATAACGGTGGAGAGCAGAGCGTCCATTCCGTCAAAGCAGGGGCCCTTGCAGGGGATGCCAATGACAGGCAGGGTGGTGTTGGCGGCAATGGCGCCGGCCAGATGGGCGGCCATTCCGGCGGCGGCGATGATCACGCCGAAGCCGTTATTCCGGGCGTTCAGGGCGAAGTCCCGGGCCTCCACCGGAGTGCGGTGGGCGGAGTAGATGCGGCACTCGAAGGGAATGTCCAGAGACTTCAGGGTGTCCATGGTTTTGCGCAGGATGGGCAGATCGCTGTCGCTGCCCATGACGATTCCAACTTTTTTCAAGGGTGTACCTCCTGGAAAAACAGAAATTTTCATGAAAAAATGGGCGCACTTGCCCCTCAAACTGCGGGAAAGTGTGCCCAGACGGTCGGCCATACAATATGCCCTTACTCCATGTGGTACTCCACTGATCCGTCAGTCATAAGGGTTTCAAAAATTACAAGATGATTATAACATTCGGGGGAAAAACCGTCAATTCGCAGAAAAGCCAGTTTCTCACGGCTTTTCTCTCTTTCCCATGTGAATCTTGACAAATCAGTAAAAAGAGACGAAAAGAGCAGAAAAAAGCGCGGCCATTCGCCGCCCCAACACATTCAGCATACCACAGGCAGACAGCATTTGTCAACGGAAAAATTGAGGAAACGATCCTTTTCTCCCTTTTATCAAAAGAAAGAGACGCAGATTTGTGAACCATTCCATCTTGCGTTTTTCCGGAAGCTGTGGTATCCTTTAGGTACAAAGAGGTGATACCAATGACCCTTTGAACCAAGGCTTCTGAAGACAACAGGAAGCCAAACAGATGCCGATTCTTCCACCTGTTCACTTTACCATCGGAGATGAAAAAAACACCCGAAAGTGATTCAATTTTTGTCACAGGAAGATTGGCAGCTGATCCTGTAGAAAGAGAGGTTAATCAAGGATGCTAGATACCAAGAGTTCACAGAAGTGACCCTTGACGTACCGTGAGCAGTTGCATGGTGTCGTCAAGGGTCACTTCTTTTTATTATGAAAAAGGAGGAAGACAAAATGAAAAAAATTCTGTGCGTACTGCTTGGCATCGTAACCTTACTTAGCCTTGTGGCCTGCGGGAAAAAAGAACAGAGAGAAGAGACGGGAATCACCGGGACATGGGAGACAACCGTGAATATTCTTGGCGCGGACGTGGAGTCGGGGAAAACAGGCACCATGGCCTTCCGGTTTGACAAGGATATGACGGGGCAGCTGATCGCGCCCGAAGGTACGGGAGGAAAGCCGGAGAGCTTTACCTATTCCCTGACGGAGGACACCCTGGAGATCGTGTTTTCCAGCGGCGATACATGGAGCTTCCCCTATCAGCTGGAAGGGGATACCCTGACCCTGACCCAAAACCACGCGGAGGTCCTGTATACAAGAGCAAAATAGCGGATGCATAAAGACGCACCACAGCTGTCCTGCCGAAGGAAGCTGTGGTGATTTTGTTTCTACTCGGGCGGTTGACAGCGTCCCCGGGGACGTGGTAAAATGCCCTTATGCCACGAAAAGAGGAACCGTACATGCCAGAAGTAAAAGAAAAAACCGGCCTGACCGGGAACCAATTGAAGCTCATTGCCATGGTGACCATGACCTTGGATCACATCGGGTTTATTCTCCTGCCCCAAAGCACACTTTTACGGGTCATAGGCCGGCTTTCCTTTCCCATCTACGCCTATATGGTGGCGGAGAGCTGCCGGTATACCCACGATATCCGGGCCTACCTTCTGCGGCTGCTGGGGCTGGGACTTGTGTGCCAGGTGGTGTCCTACGCCGTCACAAGGTCGCTGTACCAATGCATCCTGATCACCTTCTCCCTGTCGGTGGTGCTGATCATGGTGCTGAAGCAATGGGGAAAGCAGAGAAAGCTTGCGGTGGCGGCGGTCTTCCTGGTGATTGGGTTCCTCTGCGAGGGGCTGCCCTTCCTGCTGCCTCACACGGATTACGGTGTAGACTACGGGATGGTCGGGGTTTGTGTGCCGGTGCTTGTCTGGTTGGGGAAGAGTAAGAAGCAAAGGCTGTGGCTTCTGACCCTGGGACTGACACTGCTGGGAGGATATTATGGAGGGTGGCAGTTCTTTGCCCTGGCGGCGGTGCCCCTGCTGGCGCTGTACAACGGACAGCGGGGAAAATACGCCATAGGGAAGCTGTTTTACATCTACTATCCTCTCCATCTGGCGGTGCTGTATGGCATTTGGTGGCTCTTCCTGCTGTGAGAAAATAGGGAAAACGGCTTGTATCCGGGAAGGATCGGTGCTATAATGGGAGCCGCCTGGGTCAACCTATGTCCCGGAGAGAGGAAGAGAGAATATGGAAATTTCCCTGCCTATGATTTTGGCAATAGGCTTTTTGGTAGGTCTCGGCGGCTTTGTGGATGCCTCCGCCGGGGGCGGCGGACTGATCACCCTGCCTGCCTATATGCTGACTGGCCTGCCGGTACATGTGGTTTACGCGGCCAACAAATTTTCCTCCGCCTGCGGCACCACCTTTTCGTCCGCCATGTTCCTGCGGAAGAAGGCCTTTGACGGAAAGACGGCCCTGACCGCGGCGGCGACCAGCTTTTTGGGAAGCGCGCTGGCTGCCCATCTGGTGCTGATCCTGCCGGACAGGGTGCTGAAGACCCTGGTGCTGGTGATGCTGCCCCTGGCGGCGGTGATCATCTTGTCACAGCGGAAGCAGCCGGAGGAAAACCGGGCAGAGGAGATTCCCCTGAAGAAGAGACTGCTGATTTCCGCGGGGATCGGCTTTTTCATCGGGGGCTATGACGGACTGGTTGGCCCGGGAACGGGCACCTTTGCCATCCTGGCCTTTACGGCCATCCTGAAATACGATCTGCGCACTGCCTCGGGCAACGCAAAGCTTCTGAACCTGGCCAGCAATTACGCAAGTCTTGCTACCTATCTCCTGGCGGGAACGGTGCCCTTTGCCCTGGCCATCCCCTGCGCCCTGTGCAATATCTGCGGCGCATTGCTTGGCAGCCACTTTGCCTTGAGTCGGGGAGCCAAATTCATCCGGCCCATGATGCTGGTGGTGATGGGGCTGCTGCTGGTCAAGCTGGCCACGGATCTTTTCCTGTAACCTTTTATGACAAAAAATGCCGGTTATCCCTTGCTTTCGGGATAACCGGCATGTTTTATTGGCGATTCTCTGCCATGTAGCTTTCAATTGCTTCCACGGTTCTGGGAATGGCGGCGGACAGGTTTTCACAGCCCGTTTCCGTCACCAGGCAGTTGTCCTCCAGCCGGAAGCCGATGCCCCATTCCTCGTGGTAGATGCCTACGTCCACGCAGAAGACCATACCCGGGGCGATTGTCTCCGGACGCTCCACCAGGTCGTGGCAGTCAAAGCCAATATGGTGAGCGCCGCCGTGCCACATGTATTTGGCCGCGTTCTCCACCTTGTCCAGCACGCCGGCGTCTACCAGCAGCTGGGCGCAATAGCGGCGGATGGTGCCGTCCACGTCCGCCATTTTCATGCCGGGACGGATGATGGAGAACATGTAGTCGGAGGTTTTCAGGGCGCATTCGTAGAGCAGCTTCTGGCGCTGGGAGAACTTCCCGTTGCAGGGCCAGCTCCGGGATACGTCCACAGTGACGTCCTCCCACCGGGCGCCTACGTCGTTGAGGATCATGTCCCCATCCTTCGCAATGCCGGTATAGGAATCGTAGTGGATGCAGAAGTTGTTGGCCCCTGCGGAGATGATGGAGGCAAAGCCCGGCTCCTGGGGGCCGTATTGGCCCAGGGTGCGGTCGAATTCCGCCTTATACTGGTATTCGTACATGCCGGGATGGGAGGCACGCATCATGGCGAGGATTCCGGCACCGGTGATCTCCTCCGCCTTGCGGAAGGCCTCGATCTCACAGGGCTGCTTGATGAGCCGCAGCCTCTTTACCAGAGGGCTCAGGTCGGAGAGGGCAAGCTGGGGATAGTCCTTTTCGGTGCTCTGGGTGAAGCGATGGCCGGGACGGGGTGGATCCTGGGGGCTGTTCCGGTACAGATCCAGCCATAGAGTATCATAGCCTCCGCTCTGGGCCAGGGTGTGGAAGTCCTGGGAGAACAGGGAAAGATCTTTGATGGAGTCCACGCCGGAAAGAGCCTGGGCCTCCTCCGGGGTCAGACGGCGGCCTGTCCAGCGCTCGGCCATGGCATCCTTGGGAAGCAGGTACAGGGTTTCGGATACGGCACCCTCCGCATTTTTGACGGCCAGCAGAATGGACTGCTTCTGCCGGATGCCGGTGAGATACAGGAAGTTCCGGTCGGCATAGAAGGGATAGCAGGCGTCGGCGGACTTACGGATTTCCTCCCCGGCAAACAGAACGGCCAGAGAACGGTTGGGCAGGGAAGCCCAAAGCCTGGCCCGGTTTCCAACGTGAAATTCAGATTTCATAGAAAGGTCACTCCTTGCGTCAATGTTTCGCTATTATAGCACCGAAGCGGGGAAAAGAAAAGGGGGCAGTCCGGAAAAAAGAAAAGCTCCTGCCTTGGGCTGCCGCTGAATTTGAAGCGTATGACCTGTTTTTATGCTTGCAAAACCCGCAGGTTTATTTTACAATACTACCAGAAGATCGGCTTTTTGCCGACGTTTGCAGCTTTTTCGGAGGGACGCCCGGACTATGTCAGGGCGGTACACCAGGGGGAACCGATTATGAGCAAATCAGACCAGCAATACAGAATCAGTGAAGAGGAACGGAAGAAATTCCTGGATGATATCCGGGTGGGGCTTTGGCGGATCGAGATAGCACCGGGGGAGCCTGCGCGCATGTTCGGGGACGAGAACATGTATGCCATCCTGGGAGCGGCCCCGGAGACAGGGCCGGAGGAGCTGTACCGGCACTGGCACAGCAGAATCGAGCCGGTTTATTTGACCTATGTGGACAACGCCGTAAACCAGCTGATCACCGCCGGTACTCCGGCGGAGGTGGAATATGTCTGGAACCATCCCCAAAAGGGACGAACCGTGGTTCGGTGCGATGCCGCCCTGTCCTCGCAACAGGAGCCGGGGAAAATCGGAATGCTGGGGATGCACCGGGACATTACGGACAAGCTGACCGGCAGAAGCTGGGAGGATAAGACCCACCACATTGTGGATCCCTACAAAATGAGCCTTTGCAGCCGGTATCTGCTGAAAACCTATGAGGACGTTTTCTTCGTGGACAGGGTTACCGGAACCCTCCACCCGGTGGCTCATGGACGTGGCCCGGCCTTATCCATGGAGGACAGCTGGGAGCTGAGCGGCATCGTTGACATATGCGTGCCGCCGGCGGATCGGGAGCAGGTACACAACCTGTTTTCCCGGGAGACCATGGAGGCGGTGATCCGGGACAACGGCTCCCGCAGCGTGGATTTCAGACGGCGGAATCTCCAGGGCGGCTATGACTGGGTGCGGGGGACGCTGTATCCGGTGCCCATCAATGGAGTGGACGAGCTGCTGTTTGTGGTGCAGGACATCCAGAACGAGCAGCAGCTGAAGGCTCTGAAGGCGGAAAAGGAGGATGTGCTGTACTCCATCATCCACCCCAGATCCGCTATTTTTGAATGGGACAGGGAATCCGGCCAGATGCAGGTGTTGAAGCATGATCTGCAAAAATTATCCCATTCCCTGGATGGCCGCAGGATTCCCTTGAACGTGTTTTTGGATCAGCTGTGCGAAGGGTATGTGGACGACTCGGATCGGGAAAAGGCCAGAGGGTTTCTGACCCTTGAAAATATGGAAAAATGCGTGACAGAGCGGCGCAAGCGCTCCATCACCCTGCTGCTGGATGCGCAGCAGCACAAGTATGACTGGATCAAGGTGTTCCTGCTGCCCTCCTCCCTGTCCGGGAACAAGGCCTATCTGGTGCTGGAAATGATGGGCCGAAAGGAAGGACTGTATCCCATTCTGGAATCCTACATCCAGGAGATGGTGGATCACTGCTACTGCATCGATCTGAAGACGGATTATTTCTTCCGCTTTGTTGGCGACGAGAACGCCTGGGGAATGCCGCCAAAGGAGGGCTGCGACTACACCCGGGAGATGGAGCGCTACGCGGATCGGTTCGTGGTGGAGGCGGAACGGGCCCAGGTGAAACGGCTGATGCATCCGGAGGCCATTCTCCGGGCATTGGAAACGGCGCCGGAATACTCCTTCGTGGAAAGCGTGGTGGGAGAGCAGGGCGAGATCCGAAAGAAGCGGCTGACCTATACCCCCTTCCACCAATCCAAGGGCTATGTACTGCTGCAAAGGGTCGACATCACAGAGCTGAGCAGCAGGGAAAAGCTGCTGGAGGAGGCCCGGCGGGAATCGGTTACCGATTCCCTGACCCAGCTGTATAACCGGCTGGGCGGAGAGCAGCTGATTCGAAAGGCTATGGAGGAGACAAAGGAGGAGAATCACCCGGTGATGATCCTGCTGGATTTGGACAACTTCAAGGAGGTCAATGACAGATTCGGCCATCCTGTGGGAGACCGGGTGCTGCGGGAGGCTGCCCAGAAGCTCCGGGACAGCTTCCGTGCCGGGGATATTCTCTACCGCCTGGGCGGAGACGAATATGTGGCGTTCCTGAAGGCCATTGCCCACAGGGAGGACATTCATCCGGTGCTTGCGCGGTTGGGGAAGAAAATGCGGATCGAGTGTGAAAAAGACGGGGTTTCCCTGACGGTGACAGCATCCATGGGCGCGGCCTTTTATCGGGGGCAGTCCTTTGAGGAGCTGTACAGACAGGCGGACGCGGCCCTTTATTACGCAAAGAAGAATAAGGGAGGCTACGCGCTGTTTGAAGATGTGGAATAAAAAACCTGTGTCAAAAGGAAGAGAGGCTATGAGATCATGGAAAAGCAGAAAATCCTGATTGTGGATGATTCGGAGATGAACCGGCTCCTTTTGACGGATATTTTGGAAGGACAGTATGACGTAACGGAGGCCAGAGACGGCCGGGAGGCTGTGGAGATCCTCTCCGGAGAAAACGGGGATTTCTGGCTGGTGCTGCTGGATATCAGAATGCCGGTGATGGACGGGTTCGCGGTGCTGAACCAGATCAATGAGCGGCAATGGAATGACCGGGTGGTGGTCATGATGATCTCCTCGGACGATTCCCCGGAGAACATCAGCCGGGCCTACAGTCTGGGAGCCTTTGACTATATTGGCCGTCCCTTTGATCCCATGATCGTCCGCAAGCGGATCGCCAATACCCTGCTGCTGTATGCCCGTCAGCACGATCTGGAACGCAAGGTTCGGGAGCAGGTGCTTGAGCAGCAGAAAAACAATGACCTGATGATCTCCATTCTGTCCCACATTGTGGAATTCCGGAACGGAGAAAGCGGCCTGCACATCCAGCATGTGAAGGCCATTACGGAGCGGCTGCTGAGGCAGCTGGTTCGATATACGGATCAATACGCCCTTTCTGAGGAGAAAATCGCCCTGATCAGCACGGCCTCGGCCATCCACGATGTGGGAAAGATATCCATTCCGGAGGGGATCCTGAACAAGCCCGGAAAGCTGACCAAAGAGGAATTCGATATCATGAAGACCCACGCGAAGATCGGGGCGGAGATCCTGTCCGATCTTCCTGTGGAGCAGGCGAATACGCCCCTGGTGCGGGTGGCCTATGAGATCTGTCGGTGGCATCATGAGCGGTACGATGGCAGAGGCTATCCCGACGGGCTTCAGGGGGAGGAGATCCCCATTGACGCCCAGGTGGTGGCTCTGGCGGATGTGTATGACGCGCTGACCAGTCAGCGCTGCTACAAAAAGGCCTTTTCTCACGAGCAGGCCATGGAAATGATCCGTGCCGGGCAGTGCGGGGCCTTTCATCCCCTTCTGCTGAAATGCATGGAGGACATCTCGGATCAGCTGAAGGCTTCCCTTTTGGCATAAAACAGAGGAAATAATCGGACAGGAGGAAAAAATATGAAGCTAAAGGAGTGCTACCGCCAATTGGGCGGAGATTATGAGAGCGTTCTGGGCAGACTGCGCCGGGAGCAGCTGGTGGAAAAGTTTCTGCTGAAGTTTCTGGAGGACAAAAGCTACGACCAGTTCATCCAGGCCATGGCAAGGGACGACTATGAGGAAGGTCTGCGGGCCGTCCATACTCTGAAGGGAATTTGCCAGAATCTTTCCTTTACAGAGCTTTATGACAGCAGCTTCCAGGTCACAAAGGCCATGAAGGAGCAGGACTACAAAGCAGCCAGGGAGATGATGCCCCGGCTGGAGGCGGATTATCACCGGGTCATCCAGGCGGCGGAGGAATACCGGCGGAGCGCGGAGGGCTGAGAGCAGTGGAGCATGGAAAAAGCAAAAACGCCATTATGCGTTTTTTAAGGCTGAGCTTTGCGGGAATTACGATTTTCAGTATTTTTGCCTTTACCTGTCTGGGACTGTATATGAACCGCAAGAGCCATGAGGCCTTCCATCAGATCGGAGACATCTACCTTTCCGGCACCAGTCAGCAGATATCCAGGCATTTTGAGTCGGTGATCCAGCTGCGGTTCAATCAGGTGGAGGGCCTGGTGTCCGTGGTTTCGCCGGAGGAGCCGGACCTGTATCAGGAGCTGACCTATCGGGCGGGGGTTCGGGACTTTCCCTATCTGGCGCTCTGCGGCACAGATGGCACCATGGAGACCCTGATGGGCAGCCCCATCCAGCCCCTGAACCCGGAACCCTTTACCCAGGCGTTGAGAAAGGGTGAACGACGGGTCGCCATTGGGGTGGACGAGGAAGGAAATCAGGTGGTGCTGTTTGGGGTGGACGCCTCCTATCCCATGCGCCGGGGAGATACCAGCACCGGTCTGGTGGCGGCGGTGCCTCTGGAATACATAACGGATTTCCTGTCTCTGGATGAAAGCAACCAGATGCTGGTATTCTGCATTGTGCGAAACGACGGAAGCTTTGTCATAAAAAATGACCATATCGATCTGGGAGACGGCTCCCGGCGGTTGCCGGAGCTGCTCAGCCCCTATCCCAAGGCGCCGGGTGATGCGTACAGCCAGGAGAAATTTGATCAGGCCCTGACAAGCAACCAATCCTATTCCGCGGCCATTTCCGTGAATGGAGAGGAGCAGAGGCTCTATAGCGTCCCTCTGGCAAATTCCGAGTGGAACCTGATAGCCATTATGCCCAACAACCAGATCAACGACGTGCTGGGAACCCTGAATGTACAGCGTACCAGGTTTACCGTGCTGTCCTGCCTGTCTGTTCTGATTCTGATGTTGCTGGTTTTTGTACGGTACTTCCAGATGAGCAACAGCCAGATGAAGGCGCTGGAGGAATCCCGGCAGGAGGCAGCGGTGGCCAGCAAGGCCAAAAGCGAATTTCTGGCCAATATGAGCCATGACATCCGAACCCCCATGAATGCCATTGTGGGAATGACGGCCATTGCCACAGCCCATATTGACGATATGGAGCAGGTGAAAAACTGTCTAAGGAAAATTGCCCTGTCCAGCAAGCAGCTGCTGGGGCTGATCAACGATGTGCTGGACATGTCCAAGGTGGAAAGCGGAAAGATCACCATGACACCGGAGGACATCTCCCTGAAGGAGCTGTTTGACGGAATCGTCAGCATTATGCAGCCCCAGATCAGCAGCAAGGGGCAGAGCTTTGAGGTTCATGTGGACAAGGTGGAGACGGAGACTGTGTGCTGCGACGGCGTCCGTCTGAACCAGGTGCTGCTGAATCTTCTGTCCAATGCCACAAAGTATACGCCTGAGGGCGGATCGATTCGGCTGGCCCTTTGGGAGGAGGCCTCCCCCAAGGGAGAAAACTACGCCAGGATCCACATTACGGTAACGGATAACGGAATCGGCATGACGCCGGAATTCCTGGAACGGATATATGAGGCCTACAGCCGGGCGGACAGCGCCAGAATCCAGAAAATCGAAGGCACCGGTCTGGGCATGGCCATTACAAAATACATTGTGGATGCCATGGAGGGCACCATCGATGTTCAGAGCCAGCCGGGTAAGGGCACCCAGTTCCACCTGACCTTCGACTTCGAAAAGGCGGAAGTAACCACGGTGGATATGGTGCTTCCACCCTGGAATATGCTGGTGGTGGATGACGATGCCTTCCTGTGTGAGTCTACCATAGAAATCCTGAAAACCTTCGGGATCAACGCGGAATGGACCCTGAGCGGGGAAAAGGCCATGGAGCTGGCAATCCAACGCCACAACCGGGGAGAGGATTACCAGATCATCCTTCTGGACTGGAAGCTTCCCGGAATGAACGGCATTCAGACAGCCAGAAAGCTGCGGGAGCATCTGGGAGAAGAGGTGCCGATTCTGCTGATCTCCGCCTATGATTGGAGCGAATTTGAGACAGAGGCCCGGGAGGCGGGAATCAACGGCTTTATCGCCAAGCCTCTGTTTAAATCCACCCTGTTCTACAATCTCCACAAGTTTGTCAGCATGGAGGACACCCAGGAGGTTATCCAGGAAGAAGGGCAGGAATTCAAGGGACGGCGGATCCTTCTGGCGGAGGATAATGAGCTGAACTGGGAAGTGGCCAAGGAGCTATTGTCTGATATGGGGGCAGAGCTGGAATGGGCAGAGGATGGACAAAGCTGTCTTGAGAAATTCCAGGCCTCTCCGGAAGGGTATTATGACCTGATCCTGATGGACATTCGGATGCCCCGCATGACGGGCTATGAGGCAACGGAGGCCATCCGGAAGCTGGAGCGGCCGGATGCCCGGGAAATTCCCATTATTGCCATGAGCGCCGACGCCTTCCCGGAGGATGTCCGCCGCTGTCAGGACTGCGGTATGAATGGTCATATCGCCAAGCCTGTGGATACGGGGATGCTTGCCAAGGTGATGGAGCGGTTTTGGAAGTCAGAACGCTGAACAGACTGGAGTGCCGTCCCGGCCATGATAGGCCGGGACGGCATTCCTTCGTTGATTTTTTAACAGGGGTATTCTTTTATTAGCAGCTTATAAAACCGGACGCCCTCAGCCAGGGCTGCAAGGCTCACATTCTCGTCAACCCCATGGCAGGAAGCATTCTGGGCCTGGGTAGCCCGGACAGGGGCAAACCGCAGCGC
>CAYMWT010000055.1:0-11581 GCA_964394055.1 uncultured Oscillospiraceae bacterium | reverse complement strand
CTTCCTTTTCCGTAAAGCCGAACTTCTGAAAGGCGTCCATGCACAGCCGGTGCAGTGTGTCGTAAGACCAATGTTGATATGCCATAGAAAATCATTCCTTTCTGAATGCCTCTTTGGAATGTGCCCCTCTGACGCGGCTACGCCAGATTCGATGTGTTTCTATCGCTGAACACGGCCGGAGGCGTTTCCTCCAGCCAGGGACTCCACCTCCGCCACACTGACCAGGTTGAAGTCATGCTCAATGGTGTGCTTGAGGCAGGAGGCCGCCACCGCAAAGTTGATTGCGTCCTGGTTGCTTTTCCCCACCAGCTGGGAATAGATCAGACCGCCGCCAAAGCTGTCACCGCCGCCTACCCGATCCACAATGTGAATCCGATAGGTAGGCGAGAACACCGCTTCCCCGTTTTCATACAACATGGCCGCCCAATCATTGTCGCTGGCCGATAGGCTTCCCCGGAGGGTGATGGCAACCTTTTGGAAGCCGAACCGCTCAGACAGCTGCCGGGCAACGGAGACATACCCCTGATGGTCGATCTTTCCGGCATCAATGTCCGTGTTCTCCGCCTCAATGCCAAACACGTCCTTGGCATCCTCCTCGTTGGCGATGCACACATCCACATAGGGCATCAACCGGGACATGACCTCATTGGCCTGGGCACTGCTCCACAGCTTTTTCCGGAAATTCAGGTCACAGGATACGGTAACGCCCTTTTCCTTTGCGGCTTTGCACGCTTCCAGGCAGATCTCTGGCAGCTTCCCACCCAGAGCCGGGGTAATACCCGTCCAGTGGAACCAATCCGCACCCGCAAAAATGGCATCCCAGTCGAAGTCCTGGGGTTCAGCCATGGCAATGGCCGAGCCGGCCCGATCGTAAATGACCTTGGAGGGACGCTGAGAAGCGCCTTTTTCCACATAGTACAGGCCCAATCGCGCGCCGCCGCGGGCGCAATCCTCTGTATCCACCCCATACTTCCGCAAGGCATTCAGCGCGCACTGCCCAATCTCATGGGCTGGCACTTTTGTGACAAACGCCGCATTCAGGCCATGGTTCGCAAGAGACACCGCTACATTCGCCTCGCCTCCGGCATAGCTTGCCTCGAATTCCTCCGCCTGAAGAAACCGTTCGTTTCCGTGGGGGTTCAGCCGCATCATGATTTCACCAAAGGTGACCACTTTCTTTGCCTGTTTCATTCCAAGTATCCTCCTAACACCTTACACTGTCGCACAGTGCCCGTGCCAATGCCGTTATTTTATGGAATTCTCCGGCGGCGATCCATTCCTTATTCACGAGATTTCCGCCGACGCCGACGCCAACGCAGCCGGCCCGAATGAATTCTCCCGCATTCTTCTCACTGATCCCACCCACAGCCAGGAAGCGAATGTGATTCAGCGGGCCGTGAATGGCTTTGATGTAGCCGCTGCCCAAATTACCTGCCGGGAAAATTTTCACGAAGTCCGCACCGGCCTTCTGGGCCGCAAGGGCCTCCGTCGCCGTTAAAGCGCCCGGCATGGAAACCATGCCCAGCTCCTTTGTCTTCCGGATCACCGCCTCATTCACATCCGGGGAAACGATGAATTCTCCGCCGGCATCCCGGGCCATCTGAACCAGCTCCACGGAGGTTACGGTTCCTGCGCCAACGGCCATCTTCTCTCCCATCCGCTCCCGGATCCGGGCAATGGCATGGGTCGTCTCTTTCCATGTCCCGGGATCCTTCTGGTTGAAGGTCACCTCAATTGCCCGCACACCACCGTCATACAGCGCCTGGGCAAGCTGCTCATAGCCACTGCCCAGGCCACGGACAATGGCGACAACCTTTGTTTCTGTCACCAACTCCACAATATTTTCCATATGCAAAAGCTCCTTTAAATGTGGATTTCCTCATAAGCACGAAGAATCTTCGCCGGTACGCCGGACAGGCCGGATACAAAATCCCTTGGATCCGCCCCCAGAGAAGAGAACATGTCCCAATGGATCGGGATCGCCATACCAGGCTGGATGGCTTCCGCCAGGCGTGCCGCGTCCGTGGGGTTCATGTTATTCCCGATGCCATTGATGCATACCAGCGCCACGTCGATCCGTTCCCCTTTCAGGAAGTCCGGAATCTGACGGCTATACAATGTATCTCCGGAAATGTACACCGTTTTTCCTTCCGCCTTTACCAGATACCCCACCGCGTCCATGGTTTCATGGAACGCCGGAACGGCACAGAAGCATGCGCCGGACAGGCTCACCTCCACGCCGGGTCGCATAACCATACAATTATGCCTGGAGGGCCAGCGGTCAGCGATTGCCCGGAAAACCGGATATGGGCCAAGGATGGGAAGGCTTCTGTCGCCATCCAGCCAGTGCTCCAGCGTGGCCATGTCCAGGTGATCCCCATGGTCATGGGTGATGAGCAGGATATCCGGATTCCATGCCTCCGCATTCTCCGGCGGCGGGATCTGTCTTAGAAACCGCTCCCCTTTTTGCTCCCGGAGCGTGTCCGTAAGATAAGGGTCAACCAGGATCCGGGCGCCGTTTTTCAGATCGATTTGAAGGCCTGCCTGGCCCAACAGCTTGATTTTCATAGGCTGCTATCCAGGTAGGGCAGCGCCATCTCATAGAACTCGTCGAACATGCTGTCAAAGACAGGATCCGTAGCGAAGGTGGGCATCCGGCAGTAATCCGTTTCGATCATGCCCCGGCGCATCATGATCCGTTTTTCATACGCGATGATCATTTCCACGTTCTGGCGGATGTGATTCAGGAAGGGCAGCAGCACCGTGCTGTGCAGCTCCATGGCTCCTTTCCGGTCACCGGAAACGTATTTGTTGTAAATTTGCAGGTACAGGTCAAACATAGACCCACCGGGCATCACACCAATGGCGCCCCGGTCAAAGCACTCGATAAACTGATAGCCCGCGTTGCCGATGAATACCTTTACGCTGTTGTTGGTCAGCCTCAAAATGCTGGAAATATAGCCTCCGGCTGGCTTGCACTCGATCTTGTAATACAGCTGGGTCTTGCAGTCGTTCTGAAGATTTGCCATCACCTCCGGCGCAATCGCCACGCCGGTCTGCTCCGGTGCGTACTGAACCACTACGGGAATCTCCACAGCATTGCAGACGGTTTTCATGTGGTCATATATGGCGCCCGCGCCCGGCTTCAGGAAGAAGGGAGGCAGCAGCATCAGGCTGTCCGCGCCGCAGTCCTGATAGTGCTTCGCCCGCCTGGCCGCCACTTCCGTGGCGTGCTGTGTCACGGAGATGATGGAAGGAATTCCTTTCTTTTTGCAGGTATCCACCACCACACGAACCATCCGTTCGCTCTCTTCATCGCTGAGCTTATAGTATTCACCCGCAATGCCGAACAAGGTAACCCCGTGGCAGCCATGGTCTGCCATGAAGCTGACTTCCCGCTCCAGGCTCTCGTAGTCCACGTCTCCGGTTTTGGTAAAGGGGGTTGCAATAATCGGGCAGATTCCTTTCAGTTCCATAGTCATTCCTCCTCAACACAGCGTAAATAATCCAGATCGCAACCCTGGTCTGCCTGCAGCACATGGTCAATGAAATTACGGACAAAGCCACGTTTGATGTCCGGGTGACCCTTGGGATGGAAGTCCCGCAGACGTTCGGCAATCTCCTCGTCGGACAGCTCCACCTCGATCAGGTTCTCATTTGCCTCCACATGGATGATATCCCCATCCCGAACCGCTGCCAGGGGGCCGCCTTCCTCCGCTTCGGGAGAGACGTGCAGGATGATGGAACCGAAGCATCCGCCGGACATCCGGGAATCCGTCACCCGGAGGTAATCGTCAATGCCCCGCTTGTGCAGTGCGGGCGGTACCGGCAGATAGTTTCCGAACTCCGGCATACCGGGCGCGCCCTTCGGCCCATATCCTCTGAGAACGATCACCGTGTTTTCGTCCACATCGGAGGTTTCGTCCGCCAACCACTTTTCCGCCACTGCCAGGTCGTCAAAAACCTTGGCCGGCCCCCGGTGATGCAGCAGCCGCTCTGTGGCGGCGCTTCGCTTGATCACCGCGCCGTTGGGAGCCAGGTTGCCCTTGAGAATGCACATGCCGCCAACCGGCGCAATGGGATCGTCGATGGAGCGGATCACCCTACGATCGTAGGCGTAGTCCGCATTTTTGAGGTTTTCCCCAACTGTTTTTCCCGTAACGGTCATGCAGTCCAGATTCAGCTTTCCCTCCAGCTCCTTCATGACCGCTGGGACACCGCCGGCATTGTGGAATTCCGCGCCAACGGGATTGGTGCCGTGGGGCTTGACGTTTACCAGCAGCGGTGTATCGTTGCTGATGGCGTCAAATTCCATCAGATCGATGTCGAATCCGGCCCGTCCCATAATGGCCTTCAGATGAATCAGCAGATTGGTGGAGCCGCCGCAGGCCATAAGCACCCGGATGGCGTTGCGAATGGAATCCGGCGTAATGATTTTGCTGACGGTCAGGTTCTCCGCCACCATCTCCACAATGCGGCGGCCGGTGCGCTCTGCCTGACGGGCCTTCTCCGCGGAAACACCCAGACTGGACGCGCTGCCGGGCAGCGCCATGCCCAGAGCCTCTGCCACGGTCTGACAGGTATTGGCCGTCCCCATAATGGGACAGGCTCCGGCGCTGCCATAAAGGCAGCCTGCCCGATCCATCATCTCCTGCCAGGTCAGCTCCCCGGAAATGTAGCGGTTGTACAGCTTGAAGGTATCCGTGCCGCAGCACAGTGTCTCGCCCTTGTAGTTGCCGGGGAGCATGGCCCCGCCGGGCAGGAAAATGGTGGGCTTGTCAACGGTGACCGCTGCCATGAGCTGGGCGGGAACGTTTTTATCGCATCCGCCGATCAGGACAATGCCGTCAAAGGGATGCCGGGCCATCAGCTCCTCCGTTTCCATGGCCAGCAGGTTCCGGTAAATCAGGCTGGACAAATCGAAGAAAACCTCGCAAATGGACAGGGTATTCACTTCCAGCGGGAAGCCGCCTGCCGCCCAGACGCCCCGCTTCACCGCCTCCGACAGCTGACGGAAATGCAGGTGGCCCGGGTTGGTCTCTGCCCAGGTGTTGACAATTCCGATAATCGGCTTGCTGATGTCAATATCGGTATAGCCCATGGCTTGCAGCAGGGCACTGCGCAGCAGCTCTTGCCGGTTGCCCGGATGCTTCCATTCTTCTGAGTTGTTGTTTTTCATTGTGACTCTCTCCTCGTCTTTACGATAACCCATAGGCTTCCGCCAAATCACTTTGCAGCACAGCGCCGCCGTCCGCCACCAGGCAGTTCCCGGTAATGGACGCCGCCCAGGGCGATGCCAGGAACAAAACCATGTGTCCGATCTCCTCCGGCTTGCACCACCGCTTTAAGGGAATGGTATTGTAGGTGGTGCTTTCCTCCAGAACCGAGGTTCTGGGCGTGGCCGTCCAGCCCGGCGCGATGGTGTTGACCCGGATCTGATACTTTGCCAATTCCATAGCCGCGTGGCGTCCCAGCTTGATCAGCGCCGCTTTCAACGTTCCATATACGGAAAGATTAGGGCGCTGCTGAAGGCCGTTGTTGGAGGTGATCATGACGATGCTGCCCCTGGTATTTCTCCCAACCATTTCCCTTGCGGCCGCCTGAATGCAGAAGTACGCGCTCTTCAGATCCACGTCCACCATCTGGTCAAAGAATGCTTCCGTGGTTTCCAGAATATCACTTTTGCGGGTGATGCCGGAATTGTTGACGTACAGATCCAATCCCTCCAGCCGCTCCATAGCCTGCCGGAACAGGGCAGAAACCCCAGCCGGATCGGACAGATCCGCCTGAATGGCCCAGGCGTTTCCTCCGGCCTGACGGATCTGACGGCAGGTTTCCTCCGCACCGGCAGCGCTGGTGTTATAGTGAACCACCACATCATAGCCGTTTTGTCCCAGGGCAATGGCGATTCCCTGGCCGATGCCGGTACCGGCGCCGGTCACAATGGCTTTTTTTCGTTCCATAGGCGTTACTCCTTTACGGCGCCGCCGGTCAGGCCGGCCACCATATATTTGTTAAAGAACAGGAACAGCAGCAGAACCGGAAGGGATGCCACCACAGAAACCGTCATCATCCCCGCGTAGTCGAACCCGAACTCTCCCAGGAACGTCTCGGCAATGCCCACAGGCAGGGTCTTCATGGAGGTCTTGTTCATGATGACCAGGGCGATCATGTAGTCATCCCAGGATTGCAGAAAGGCGTAAATTCCCACGGCCAGCATACCCGGCTTCATCAGCGGTACGGCAATCCGGATCATGGTCATGAAGCGGCTGCATCCATCCACCTTGGCCGCCTCATCCAGAGATCTGGGAACCGAGTCGCAGAAGGACTTCATCATCCACACCGACAGCGGCAGGGACATTGCCACATCCGCCAGGGTCAGGCCCGCGTAGCTGTTCATCAGCTTCAGCTTGGAGAACAGGCTGTACAGGGAAATTATGATTACCACCGTTGGGAACACCTGGGCTGACAGTGTCAGTGTCATAACGGTTTTCCGTCCGGGATAGCGATACCGGGACAGGGAATATCCGGCAAAAATCGCCAGGGTCAGATCCACAATGACCGTCAAGGTGGCCACAACCAGGGAATTCTTGATATAATTCAGATATTTGGTATTGGTGATAATGGAGATGTAGTTGTCAAGCGTCCGGAAGGTTGGGTACAGCTGGGGCGGCACCCGCATCAAAACACTGTTTTCCTTGAAGGAGGCAATCACCATCCAATAAATCGGGAAAATAAATGCAATCAGGGCAACCCCGATCACCAGATATGTAAGGATCTTTTTCAGGGGCGTATTCTTTGTAACCATGTCCGATGCTCCTCCTTACATTTCATCAAAACGCTTGGTCTTGGCGTTGTACAGGCTGATGCCCGCCCCCAGAATCATCATCCAGATAACACCGATGGCAGAACCGGCGCCCAGATCCAGCTGGGTAAACGCCTGTTTATAGGCCGCAATGGACAGCGTGGTGGTCTTTCCCAGAGGGCCGCCTGCCGTCATGTTGTAGATGATGGTGAACTGCTGGAAGGACGCCATAACACAGGTGATAATTGTATTGCCCAGAACCACCTTGATGCCGGGCAGCGTGATGTGCCAGAAGGACTGAACGCTGTTTGCGCCGTCAATGGACGCCGCCTCGATCAAATCGTGATTGATGGACTGCAGCCCCGCCAGGATCATCACCAGCATATAGGGCGTTTGCCGCCACACCACAGCCACCGTTACCACGCCCAGAGAGGTGGACGGATTCAGAACCCACTCCGCGTTGGGATTGGAAATCAGTCCCAGTCCATAAAGCACATAGTTGATAATGCCGTACTGCGCCTGAAACAGCCAGGACCACAGCAGCGCAGTAACAATGGAGGGGATGCACCAGGGCATCAGGAAAACTGAGCGCAGGGCATTTCGCCCCCGAATTCTCGAATTCAGAAGCAGCGCGATTCCCATACCCAAAACCAGCTCAATGCCAACCGTACCGGTGGTAAATTTCACAGTCGTCCAAAGCTGGGACAGGAAGCCATCCTTGAAAACCTTCTTATAATTCGCGAAATCGTTCCATTCCAGCGGCTTGTTCACCGTCATAAAGGTGTAGTTGCAGAAGCTTCGGATCACCGCGCTGATGATCGGATATAAAATGACAATGGCAAATACAATAAACGTCGGAAGCAGAAGTCCATACCCAAACAGTACGTCCTTTGTCCTCTCATTCAGAGTGATTTCACGTTTGCGGCCATCCGTTTTTTTCATTTTGATTTCTCCTTTGCTCGGGGTAGGAAAACGGGGTGTACGAATTCGCACACCCCGTTTATTTTAGGGCTTCGTACAGAAGATTTTCACAGTGAAATCTTATTTGTACATTTCAACCAGTTGGTCATGGGTATCCGCCGCGACGGCAGCGGGATCCTCTGCCCCGATGGTAACACGCTGAACCGCTGTAGCCAGCAGCTCCATTGCCGCCACAAAGTTGGAGCTGTTCACAGGCAGTGCCTTGCACTGTGCCGCGGCCTTATAGAAGACGCTCATGTTGTCATTGAGATTCTTGTAGTAGTCCAGTGCCTCAACGGAGGTACGTCCGGGCATAACGTCGCAGAAGGAGGTGTACTTCTCCATAGCTTCCACGCCGGTCATGTATTCGATGAACAGCGCGCACTCCTCCGGATGCTCCGTGTTGGCGGAGGCAATGATATGGTGGTCAGAAGAGAAGGAATAGGAGCCGGGGATCAGGGAGGTAACCACGTTGACTTCGCTCCAGTTCGCCAGCTGAGAGGGCGCGTCAATGTGGAATGCCACCTGGCCGTTGCCAAACAGGGCTCTGTTGTCCACGATCTGGTTGCCGGCGGCAATCACGCCGTCCTTGATTTCCTTCTGCATCTCGGTCAGGGCTGCCACGGTAGCCTCATCGCCATAGGCAATGGTGCCATCCTCAGCGTAGTAGTCACCGCCGTTGGCCCATACGTCGATCAGGGACATGTAGCCGGCATTGGCCAGCACCTGTGTGCCCAGGGTACGGCCGTAAACCGTGTTGCCGGCGGCATTCTTGCCCAGCTTGGCAACCGCGTAGGACATTTCAATCAGCTCTTCCCAGGTGGTGGGCGTGTGATCATAACCGGCCTCCGCCAGCAGATCGGCGTTGCAGTACAGCGCGAAGGGCTGGGTAATCCAGGTAGCGGAATACTGATGGCCGTCCATGTTGGTGCCTGCCATAGTGCCGGGATAGTAGTCGGCCAGGGTATCGGCGCTCATGTACTCGTCCAGAGGCAGCAGACCGCCCATCTCATAGTAGGTGGCGACCCACTGGTTGGAAACCTGCGCCACATCCGGTGCGTCGTTGGCCGCGATGCGGGTCAGCAGGGAGGTGTTGACAGCGTCGTAGTTGCTTTCCGTAACTTCCACGGTGATCCAGGGATACTTTTCCATGAACCCGTCCAGCATCGCGGTAAACGCGTCAGCGGTGGTTGCTTCCGCAGCGCCCCAGCAAAGGAATTCCAGCGTGACAGGCTTCTTTTCCTCGGCCTTCGGTTCCGCAGCGGGAGCCGCTTCGGTTGTCTTTGCCGTTTCCGGAGCCTTGGTCTCTTCCGCGGAGGAACCGCAGGCGGCCAGAGACAGCACCATTGCCAGAGTCAGTACGATCGCGAGAATCTTTTTCATTTTTGTACATCCTTCCTGTTTTTTGAGTCGGCAAATTCTGTAACAGCGTCCATATGAAACATTTGCTGTTTCATGTTTTGTTCCATCTCTTGAAACGCTTGTGTTGCTTCTTTCTTGCTGTTTTCAGGTTTATCCACCGCTGTATTGATAATATCACAGGCAAGTCCGTTTTTCAATACCCATAAATTGATAAAATTGCACATAGAGTTTTGTAAACTTTGCTTTATTTATGAAACAAATTTGTTCCATTTGCCGAATTATTATTTTTGTCTCTCGTAGATGTTGCATATCTGAAACGCATCTGCTACAATAAAGTTACCAAAAAAGCCCAGTGTACTTTCCACTTTTCCGTTTGAAGTGAGGTTGCATTATGGAATCCAAACCCGTCACCATTCGTCAGATCGCAAAGGCCGCTGGCGTATCCCCCAGCACAGTATTCCGGGTCCTGAACTCCGATACCCCCGTCAGCCCCACCACCCGGGCCAAGGTGATCGCCGCCCAGCAGATTCTCCAAAGCAAAAAAAATACCGCTCCGGTGGAATCCATGGGGCGCTTCTCCATCGGCATTATCATGCCCGCCCATTCCGCCGCGGATCTGGGGGGACACCCTTCCCTGTTCGACATCATCACCAGCTTTGTGGAGGTGCTGTCTGCCCGGGGCTTCTCCAACTCCACCATCATTTACGACGAGGAAACCATGACACCCCAGTCCCTTCTTTCCACGCCCATGGATGGGTACCTGATTATCGGCACCAGTGAAGAACAGGAACGGGCCATTGTCCCCTTTCTCACCAGTGCGGGGCTGCCCAACATTCTGCTTAACCGCCAGTCCGAAGACGTCTATACCAGCAGTGTGAATGTGGACGACATCTCCTCCACCGCGGACGCTACGGAATATCTGATTTCCTTGGGACACAGGGATATCGCTTTTATCGGCGGCAACAAGAATTTCCAGAACACCAGGCACCGTCTTCTGGGCTACAAGCTGGCCATGGAAAAGCATGGTCTTCCTGTCCGCAGCGAGTATATCCTTTTCGGCGAATTCAGTGAACAGTCCGGATATCAGCAGGGGAAAGCGCTTCTGAACCTGCATCACCGTCCCACCGCCGGGATTTGCGCTTCCGATCCTCTGGCCATCGGCTGTATGCGCTGTCTGACGGACAACGGTTTGCGCCTGCCGGAGGAGTTCGCCACCATCGGTTTCGGCAACATAGAAGCCAGCAAATATGTCACCCCAAGCCTGTCCACCATTTCCCAGCCCAGCAAGGAAATGGGAGCCATTGCGGCAAACACCCTGATTCAGATGCTTGAAAATCCCATTATCTGCTTCCAGAAGGTACGCCTGAAAACCAGTCTTGTCATCCGGGATTCCACCGGATCTCCCATTTCCGGTCGATAAGGAGTTCCCATGAAAAGCTTCATCGAAACGCCTGTTTTTCAAATTCTCTGCACCATATTTGATTTGGTGGTACTGAATCTTTTGTATGTTTTGTTCTGCCTGCCGGTGGTGACGATTGGCGCCGCCACCACAGCGCTGTACGCCGCCCTGCTGGCCCTCCTGCAAGACGAGGCACATGTATACACACAATTCCTTCGCGCATTTCGCTGCTGCTTTCGAAAAAGCACCGTTTGCTGGCTTTTGATGCTTCTGCTTACCGCTGTCTGCTGTGCGGATTTTGCGATTATCGCGGTTTATTGGGCAACGTCCGGGAAGTATGTCGCCCTGGGGCTGCTGCTCTCGGTTCTGCTGCTCCTGCTGTGCACCGGAAGCTACCTGTTTCCCTTGCTGCTTGGCAGTCAAAACATAAAGCAGAGTCTCCGCATTGCCCTTCCTTTAAGTATGCGTCATCTCCCCAGGACGCTTCTTGTTTGTGTCATCAACATCCTGCCTCTTCTGCTTCTGCTTTTTTATACTTACGGGTTTCTGATTCTGTTCTGGCTGTTTCTCCTGATTGGTTTTTCCCTGGGTGCATATGTCAACTGCCTTTTCCTGAAAAACATTCTGGCTCCTTTTTTGTCAGAGAATTCGTCCCATTGAAGAAGTCCGCTTTTCATTGCCTGATTGGAAAATGAAGCTACCGGAAGTGCTTGAAAAAACGCTTCACAATGGAAATCGAGACATTCCGCATATTCCCATTCTTTCCGCGTTTCTCCACTTATAAGAAGCGCGCATCTGCAAATGCTATGGTCACGGAAGGAAAAAGTCGTTTTCCCAAGGAAAGCGTCTTGGACTTTCCGGGAAAACGACAAAGGAGAGAAACGAATATGAAGAACAGCAATCAGATCAACGTCCCTCAGGCCCGTGAAGCCATGGACAAGTTTAAAATGCAAGCCGCTTCCGAGGTCGGGGTCAATTTGAGCGACGGCTACAACGGCAACCTGACCTCCCGGGAAGCCGGCTCCGTGGGTGGCCAGATGGTCAAGAAGATGATC